>JAIRLZ010000112.1 GCA_031259035.1 Treponema sp.
CTATAAATGCTACTATAGTAAGGAGAATATTATTATCAGGAGTTTCAAATGAAATACGGTTATTTTGACAATGAAAAACGCGAGTATGTCATTGAGAAAGTCGATCTGCCCGCATCGTGGACAAACTATATCGGCGTAAAGGATATGGCGGGCGTGTTTAATCATACGGCTGGCGGCTACCTTTGGTACAAGACGCCTGAATACCACAGGATATCCCGCTTCCGCGCCAATGCGACGCCTATGGACAGACCCGGTCATTACGTGTACGTGCGGGACGACGACACTGGCGAATACTGGAGCCTGTCATGGCAGCCTGTCGGCAAGCCGCTTGATAAGGCAAAGTACACGTGCAGGCACGGGCTTTCCTATACTACGTACCAGTGTGAGTACAACGGTGTTGCGGGCGAGCAGACGCTCTTTATCCCTATCGAAGACGCGGTTGAGCTTTGGGATGTCAAACTCCGCAATACTTCAGACAGGAAACGCAATCTCAGTGTCTTCTCGTATATGGAATTCTCTTATCACCATATTGAGATGGACAACAAGAACTTCCAGATGAGTCTGTACTCGTGCGGTTCTTCTTATAAAGACGGCGTTATTGAGATGGACCCCTTCTATGAGCCGGAAGGCTGGCAGTTCTTCACATACATCGATCAGGACGGCAAGACCGCGGGCGGAAAAGAAGACTACGACTGCCTCCGCGATGTGTTCCTCGGTTTGTACCACACCGAGACCAATCCCCTTGCAGTGGAAAAAGGCGTGTGTTCCGGTTCCGAAGAACTCGGCGACAACCACTGCGGAGGCTTGCGCCGGAAGATAAGCATTGAAGCGGGAGCCGCCTTCCGTATGGTGTTCATGCTCGGCGAAGGCGACCGCGAAACCGGCAAGCGGCTCCGCGCAAAGTACGGCGATTTCAGAACCGTGGACGCATCCCGCGCCGCGCTCGCGGATTTCTGGGACAGGAAGCTGACCAAGTTCCAGATTGAAACGCCGAGCGAAGGCATGAATACCATGGTGAATATATGGACCCTGTACCAGTCCGAGATCAACGTGATGTTCTCCCGTTTCGCATCCTTTATCGAAGTGGGTGGACGCACTGGTCTGGGCTATCGGGATACGGCGCAGGACGCCATGTGCGTGCCTCACTCCAATCCAGAAAAATGCCGCAGCCGCATCGTTGAGTTGCTGAGAGGGCTTACCTCCACGGGCTACGGGCTTCACCTGTTCCAGCCTGAATGGTTCGAGGAACAGAAGCCCGATCCCTTTAAGTCTCCAACCGTGGTTCCCCGGTTTGATAAAAACCAGATGGTTCACGGGATTGAAGACGCCTGCGCCGACGATGCGCTGTGGCTGATTCCTTCTATAGTAGAGTACATCAAGGAGACTGGCGATTTTGGCTTTGTTGATGACGTGTTTACCTACGCGGACGGGGGCAAGGGAACGGTCTACGAACACATGATCAAGATACTCGACTTTTCCGCTGAACAGGTGGGGCGGACGGGCGTCTGCAAGGGGCTTCGCGCTGATTGGAACGACTGCCTCAACTTGGGCGGGGGCGAGAGCGCGATGGTGTCCTTCCTGCACCATTGGGCGCTGGTGAACTTCGTGGAGCTGGCGAAGCGGCTGGGCAGAACCGCAGACGCGGAAAAGTACGCCGCGCTGGCGGAGAAGGTCAAGGCGGTCTGCGAGAAAGAGTTGTGGAACGGCGAATGGTACACACGGGGCATTACGACCTCTGGCAAGCGGATCGGTACGCCACAGAACGAGGAAGGCAAGGTGTTCATGGAATCGAATACTTGGGCGGTGGTGTCAGGCGCCGCTTCCTACGAACACGGCATCAAGGCTATGGACGCCGTGGACAAGTGGCTCTACACCGAATACGGGCTTATGCTTAACGCGCCGTCTTACACTAAGGTTGACGACGAGGTTGGGTTCGCCACCCGCGTGTATCCGGGCGTCAAAGAGAATGGCGCCATATTCAGCCATCCGAACCCCTGGGCGTGGTGCGCCGAAGCCATATTGGGGCGCGGCGACAGGGCTATGAAGTTCTATGACGCGCTCTGCCCCTACAACCAGAACGACAAGATCGAAGTCAGGGAAGCCGAGCCGTATTCAACCTGCCAGTTTGTCATGGGTAAGGATCACTCGGCGTTTGGACGCGCCCGCCACCCGTTTATGACTGGTTCTGGCGGCTGGTCGTACTTCGCCGCCACCCGCTACATACTTGGCTTGCGCCCTGGTTTTGACGCTCTGATCATCGATCCGTGCATTCCCACGGGGTGGAAGGGCTTCACGGCGCGGCGCGTGTGGCGGGACGCTGTTTACGAGATAACGGTGGAAAACCCCAATGGTGTGAGCAAGGGTGTGAAAGAGCGCCGCTTGAACGGAACGCCCACGCAAGGCGCCATTCCCGCGCAACCGGCGGGGAGCGTGAATACGGTGCGGGTGGTGTTAGGCTAAGGCGCAATAATGAAATGACATGACCAAATGGTCATGTCATTTTTGCACGGTTCCTTAGATTTAGAGGGAAAAACGGGCCAAAAGCTCGTTTTTCCAAAGCCTGTTTCAAAACTAACCCGAACTACGTTCGCAAACGCGGGTCGCGTTTTGAAACAGACTCATCGGTTAAATCTTTTTTCCTCTCTGTGTTCAAGCCGTTGGATACAACGGAAGCGCATTTCATGTCGTGAAACACCCGGATTGTATCGTCAGCATTACTATCATATGGGAACCTCTAAAAACGCGAACCTACAGTTAGCGAACCTTCGGTTCGACCGGAGTTTCCAGAGGTTCCCATATAAGACTCCAAAGAGATTCGTCGTCCGGTCAAATCCGATGACCAAGCGTTTGGCTTCGGCGACAGGATCGGTCTCGCCAAAAAACTGTCGTTTGGCGGTTTTTGCAAGCCGCCGCTTTGAACCCCAACGCCCCACGCGAAAATTTTTAAAAAAAATTTAAAAAATCGAAAAAAGAGTATTGACATACTGTTCTATATCAATTACTCTATTGATATAGTTTAGTGGTACAATATATCAAACGGCGCGCCGCAATGGGCGTCATTCGGAAGTTGCGCAGCTTGCTGCGTTTCACTTTGTTGCGTTTGATGTATGTGCGGCGGTTCCGCCGCATTAGGAGGAGGTATATATGAAAGCGGTTCAGGCGGTTGATGTCGTAAAAGACTACAATTTGAACGGAATAGCGGTGCATGCGCTGCGCGGCGTGTCGCTGGCGTTTGAAAACGGCGAGTTCGCCGCCATTGCGGGTCCTTCAGGCAGCGGGAAATCAACGTTCCTGCACCTCGCGGGATGCCTTGATACGATTACATCCGGGTCTCTTTGCATCGCGGAAACAGACACGGCGGCGCTCTCGAAAAAGCGGCTTGCGATACTCCGCCGCCGGAGCATCGGCTTTATCTTTCAGGCGTACAACCTGATCCCCGTGCTTTCCTGCATTGAGAACGTGGCGTTCCCGCTTACCCTGCTTGGCGTGGACAGGAGGGAGGCGTGGGAGCTTTCCCGCGCCGCGCTGCGCGAAGTGGGGCTTGACGGCATGGAACGCAGGCGCCCCAAGGAGATGTCCGGCGGACAGCAGCAGCGCGTGGCTATCGCCCGCGCTTTGGTGAAACGCCCCGCGCTCATTTTGGCTGATGAGCCGACGGCGAATCTGGACTCCAAAATTGGACGGGAGATTCTCGAACTGATGCTGACGTTGAACAAGAGCGAGGGAACGACCTTTATTTTTTCCACGCATGATCAAATGGTCATGGACTTTGCCCGCCGGGTGGTGCATATTCGGGACGGGCAGGTCGAAGACGAAGAGGTGAAAAGATGACAAGCATATTTGCCGGCGTGTGGGAATTGAAGCGCATGGCGTTCCGCAATGTGGCGCGGCACAAGGTGAAGACCATCATCACGTGCCTCGCCATTACGATAAGCGTGGCGGTGTATATTTGGGTGGATAGTTTGCTCGCCGGAATGTCGATTGAGTCGCGCCGGAACATCATTAATTATGAAATGGGAGCCGCGAAGCTGCAAACAAAACTCTATTTTGAAAAGAAAGACGAGATGCCCGCCTACGAGAATTTCACCGGATGGGAGTCCTACGCCCGGAGAGTGGATGAAGCCGGCTACAACACGGCGCCCCGCTACACCTTTTCGGGAACCCTCTATTCCCAAAACGGTTCGGCGCCGGTGGTGATCAACGCCGTTGATCCGGACGCGGAGGCGCGGACGCTCGCCTATACCAGCTATATTGAATTCGGACGCTCCATTAAAAACGGCGAATTCGGCGTCGCGCTGGGCGCCATGACTGCGGAAAAGCTCAAGATCGGGATTCCCGCGAGACCCACGTCGCGCTATTTGGATGAATTGATCGCCGCGGCCGCGCCGAATCAGGACGACGCGGATTTTATCCGCTCATGCTACCAGCCCATGCAGTCAAAAGCGCAATTCGCGGAAACCCAAGCCTATGCCGAAGAGCGGGCGAAAGACAGGATGACCTTGAAACGGGACCTAGCCACAGCGGACATTGACCGGCTCTGGAGCCTTATTGACGACGCGGGACTCAACGATGTGCGCATCTCCACGGTCATTGATTACAAAGCCGCGCCGGACGGAATCCGCAAGGACAAGTGGGACGCGGATCTCTGGAACCTGCTCACGGCGCGGGAACAGGCGCTTGTGGGCGCGGCGTACGAGTTTGACGAACTCACCCAAGCCTACCTTTTGATTGAAACGGACCCCGCGAAGCTGGACGCGGCGCTTGCCGCTATGATCCGCGTTGATTTTTCAGGCGCGGTTAAACACGTCAATCAGGTCATTGACGCGAAGGTTGTGGGCATGGTCAATTCACCTGATCCCTACAACAACTACAACATCGGGTACATGCCGCTGGATGTCTTGCAAGATGAGGCGGGCATGATGCTCGAAGGTCATGTAACGGAGCTTATTATCCGCGACAAAGACTTGGGCGCCGCGGATATGACTAGCAAAAAGGAGGGCAAGTCGTCCATACGCGCCGCGCTGGACGCGGGGCTTGCGCGGCAGGGTCTCGCCCTTGACGAGCGCCTTGACGTTTTTTCTTGGATGGACTATGCGGAGGATTACCTGGCGACCGAGGCTATGGAGGCGATGGAGACGCAAATCATCGCGTTCCTTCTTTTTTTCCTCGCGTTTTTCGGCATATCCAACACCATGCTCCTCGCCATTCTGGAGCGCACCAAGGAGATCGGCATGATGCGGGCTATGGGCATGACCGACGGGCAGATGATTTTCACCTATATGATGGAAGCGGCGTTTCTGGGTCTCATCGGCTCCCTTTTGGGCATTGTTTTGGGCTGCCTCATCACGACTCCTATGGTCAAATATGGGATGGATTTCTCGGCAATGCTGGAACAGATGGAGGGCGATATGGGCTACCGGATCGCCGGCAACTTCCGGGGCGCATGGAACCTGCCGGCCATTATCGGAAGCGGCGTCGCGGCCACGGTGATTGCTTCCGTCATGGCCTTCTTCCCCACCCACCGCGCCGCCAAAACCCCAATCACCGAAAGCCTCCGCTTCGAATAACCAGCCGGCGGAGCCGGCTTCCTAAGCGGGGAGATTGGAGCCTAGAACATAACGGCTGGAGGTTAGAAAGGGAATGTCGGAGTTCGGAACTCAATAATCGGAGTTCGGAACAGAATAATTGAAGTTCTGAGCAGAACAATTGGAGTTCGGAACTTCAAGATTGTTAGATGATGCGGCGTCTATCAGACGAAGAGTCGTACGCCGCATTAGCTAACACCGAAGTTTAGGAACCCCCTAAGGGGGTAGGAGGATTTTATGAGCGATACTTATAAACAGGGCGGTTTGGCGATAATCATCACCGTCGCTTTCAGGAACATCTTCCGCAATTTCAGGCGGACCATGTTTTGTGTAGTTGCGGTGGCGATAGCGGTGTTCTGCATCATTTTCTTTTCGTCCTTCATCACCGGTATGCTTCAGAGCATGTACGAAGTGGTGCAGGTGTTTGAACTGGGGCATGTGCGGGCCGTGTCAGCCCAATACGAGGCGGAAAGCGAATATTCGCCGGTGCAGTATCCGGTGGCCGAGGGCAAGAGTCTCAATGCGGCGCTCGAACAGATTAAAGCCATCCCCGGCGTCCGCGCCGCGTTCCCCCGGATAGCGGCGTATGCGTCATTACAGGAAAGCGTGATCAAACACGCCGCGCTCTGGGGCATGAGCATGAACGATGAGTCCGTTGCGAACCGCTTTAATCTCACCAATAGAAATGACGGGCTGGTGGAAGGGCGCTACCCGGCGCCGGACAGCAACGAGTGCGCCGTCGGCGCGCGCTTCGCGGAAAAAACGGGCTTGAAGATAGGCGACCGCCTTCCCCTCAAAACCGTGTCAGCCCAGTTTTCGGACAAGCTGTGGTCGCCCGTGATCACCGGCATATTCCGCTTTGATTACGCCAAGTGGGATCAGGAAACGATCATCTCGGACTTCACGCGGCTTCAGCGCCTTCTTGGGCTGGACGACGCCAGCCAGCAGATTTTCGTGTACGCGGATTCCCCGGAATTGAGCGGACGCATAGCCCGTGAAATGGAGCGCATCCTCAGCCCGGACGATGTGATAACTGAATGGAAGGATCAGTACTGGATCGGTATGATGAATATGTATGAGCCTCTGTACTTCATGATATATCTGATTTTCCTCATCATGGCCTGCCTTCTCATCGTCAACACGATAACAATGATCATCCATGAGCGGATCAAGGAAATCGGCATGATGGGGAGTCTCGGCATGACGAGAGGAGAGATCGTCAAAGTGTTTTTCTTTGAATCCCTGTTTCTCGCAATAGCCGGGGCGACCGTGGGGGTAGTTTTGGGCGGACTCCTCACGGGCATAGGGCAGTTCTTCCCCCTGCGCTGGTCATCCCTTACCGGAGGAGAGAGCGTGTATGCCAATATGCCGGTGGCAAACGCGATCTTCCTGCACTTCAGCGCCGGCAGCCTGTTCAGCAGTTGGCTTATGGGCGTGGCCGTGTCGTCCATGTTCACCCTGTTCCCCTCGCTGAAAAGCGCGTTTGTGGAACCGGTGGAGGCGTTGAGAAGATAGAAGGCGGAGAGGCGAAAGGTGTGCCACACGCCATTCGCCTCTTAGTAAAAAGAGCTTTTCCCAAGACTAAAGTCAAGACTAAAGTCAAGACTGAAGTTTTGAGAAAGCCGCCTTAGATTTATACGAAAAAGCGGTCTGAAGTCCGTTTTTTCAAGAGCATTTCACAAAACTAACCCGAACTATGTTCGCGAACTGTGTTCGCAAACACAGTTCGCGTTTTGGGAAATGCTCCAAGTTAAATTATTGGAGGTTTATATGAAAACGAAAGTAACGGCAAGCGCGGTCATCGTATGGATGGCGGCGGTGTTGCTGTCATTGGGGCGGGTGGATGCGCAGACGGCGCCGCCCGCGGAGGAATTGTTGCGGCGGGTGGATGAAAACGAGATATTCACCACCATTCAGTACGAGGGTGACATGATCATTGAGTATCAGAACAGGCGGTACGTAAAGACCTTGCGGGCGTGGGCGCGGGGCAGCGCCGACAGCTTCATCGAATTTGTCAACCCTGAAGACTTCGGAACCAAGTACCTCAAGAAAGGGGCGCGGCTCTATGTGTATTCTCCGGACGTTGAGGAAGTGATGCTCATTTCTGGACATATGCTTAAAGAAAGCATGATGGGTTCCGACCTTTCGTATGAAGACACAATAGAAAACGAGAAACTTTCGGCGCGTTACACGCCGGTTCTGAGCGGGAGCGGCGTCTTCAATGGAAGAGATGCGTGGTTTCTCGACCTTACCGCAAAAAAGAAGACGGAAAGCTATCCCAAACAGAAACTGTGGATCGACAAAGAAAATGGCGATCTCCTGCACTACGAACTGTACGCCCTTTCCGGCGCGAAACTCAAGGAATTCACCCTGCTCCGCGTTCAAGTTATTGAAGGACGCCGTTTTCCGGTTGAATACGAGATGCGCGATCTCTTGAGAAAGGGCAGCAAAACCACGTTCATTATGAGAAACGCCGTCCTTGACCGTCCGATACCGGATTCGGTTTTCAGTCAGAGAAATCTGGAACGGTAATCAGGAAGGGATCGCCGATGGCGGAGCCGGCGGCACGGACGACGCCATTGGCGATCTTGTGTCCCATTGCGGGTGTATTAGGAGAAGAATTATGATCGCATCCAAAAGAAGCAGTCTGAAGCGCGTCAGCCCAAATCGCGTTTTTTTCTTTGCCGCGCTCGCCGCATTGCTTGCGGCGGCGCTGGTTTCAGCGCCGCCGATCTCGGCGCAAACTAAAAGTCAGACGGCGGCGTTGTCCGGCGTCCTTGACACGACCGTTCAAGGCGTCATTGGCAAGGATTCGTTTGCCATTCAATTTGAAGAATACGCGAACCTGCGTCTGCAAACAAAAATCAAAGACTTCGCGGTTTTTAACGCCGCGTTTAATCTTATCGCGGCGTCTGGCGCCAACACGGCGGCGTCTGTGGCGGGTGAAAACTACCGCGCAAGCATGGAACTGGAGCGGCTCTCTTTGCGGCTCAAGAGCGATTACGTTGACGCCGATTTGGGGCTTATGCGCCTCGCCTTTGGTTATGGGCAGATTTTCGCGCCTTCGGACTTTCTCAACCACCGCAACCCGCTCTATCCCAACGCCCGCCCGCGCGGCGTTCTGGGGCTTGCGCTCTCCTTGTATCCAATGGAAGACGCCAAATTGCAGGTCTTCGCGTCCGCGCCAAAGGATCCCCTTTCCACGGACGGCGGCGGCTGGAACGCCGGACTTGCCGTTGACCGGCATTGGAGCGGAGCGAGCCTTCAGGCGCTTTACGTTTTTGAAACGCCCGGCGACACGCCGCATGGCGCGCGCTTCGGCGTTCACCGCGCCGGCTTGTCCGTAAAAGCCGATGTCGCGGTTGGTTTGGTCGCGGACGCGCTGTACGTCTACAATCATGACGATCCTCAGGGCGGAATATCCTCCAGCTTCTTCGACGGGCTTTCCGCAAGCGGCGGATTTGACTACTCCTTCTTTGACGGAAAGCTGTACCTGCTCGGCGAATACCTTTTTTCAGGCGTTTCTTCGGCGACCGCTTTTAGTCTTGAAAACCCCTTTGGCTATAGCGACAGGCATAGCGTCTACGCCCTTGTCCAGTACGCTTTTACGGACTATACCAACGCAAGCGCCGCCTGCATATTCGGATTCGGAGACGGAGAGCCTTCCATCACGCCCATCCTCACCGTCACCCACGAGCTTTTTCAGGGTTTCTCTCTGAATCTAACCGTTCAAGCGCCGCTCAAAGAAGAAATGTACGTGATTTCAGCGCTGGGAAGGCTTAAATTTTGAAACGGGGCGGAAGTTTTGACCGGTTTTGAAAAAAGCGGGAACATGTCATTCCCGCTTTCAATGTCCGGCGGGACGATCTATGTCAGGCGGAGCGGCGCATGAGGCGATCCCGACGCGGGCGGCGGTTCCTCATGGGAGGCGCCGCCCTCTTTTTGCGGGGCGCGTGACTGGCTGCTTTCAGCCGGCGGACAGCAGCTCCTCCAGTTCTTGCACCAGCTTGTTGAACATATCGCATGCGGCTTGCACCGGCTCCGGCCTCGCCATGTCAACGCCGGCGATTGCAAGGCTTTCGATGGGGAAACGCGAACCGCCGGATTTCAAGAACGTGAAGTAGTCCTCCCGCTCTTGTTTCCCGCCGGAAACGACCCGTTCCGCAAGGGCGAGAGACGCGGAAATGCCGGTGGCGTACTTGTATACGTAAAATGCGTTGTAAAAATGCGGTATGCGCAAGCCTTCAAGATCGCTGGTTTCCTCAAGCGCCATGTCAGGGCCAAAATACTTTTCCAAAAGTCCGCGGTACTCGCTCCGCAGCGCGTCAACTGTAAGCGGCTCGCCCGACTCTTCCAACTCGTGGGTACGCTTTTCGAATTCGGCGAACATGGTCTGCCGGTACAGTGTGGCCAACAGATCGTCAACGCGCTTGTTCACGACATAGGCTTTCAGCGCCGTGTCCCGCGCCGTGTTTTTCAGATGCCGGAAGAGAAGGTCTTCGTTAAAGGTACTCGCCACCTCGGCCTCGAAAATGGTGTAGGCGTAGTGCATGAAGGGGTTTGACTTCGCCGAATACCATGAGTGCATGGAGTGTCCCCCTTCGTGGGCAAGCGTAAACACGTCGCGAATAGAGTCTTCCTTGTAGTTGATGAGAATGTAGGGGGCGCCGGTATAACTCCCCGCGGAAAAAGCGCCGGATCGCTTGCCTTTGTTCTCGTACCGGTCAGCCCAGCGTCCTAAAAGACCGCTGCGGAGCGTCGCCGCATATTCCTCACCCAGAGGGGCGAGCGCATTGGACACCATATCGACAGCCTCGTTCCATGAGGTTTTCTTGCGCGGAGCGTCCACAATCGGCGCGTATACGTCGTAATGGCGCAGTTCCGGCACGCGCAAACGCTTTTTCCGAAGCGCGTAGTACCGGTGCAAGGGCCCAAGATTCGCGTTGATCGTGGAGACAAGATTGTCGTACACCTCGCCGCTCACATTGTCAGGAAAAAGAGCGGCGTCCCGCGCCGATGAGTATCCCCGGATGCGGGCGTGGATCACGTTCCGCTTGACCTGTCCGCCATAAAGAGCGGCGAGCGTGTTCTTGTGCGCGTCGAACTGCCGGTAAAACGCCGCATACGCCCGTTCCCGCACATCGCGATCAGGGTTTTCCATAAACACAGGCCAGGTTGACTGGGAGAGGGGCAGTTCTCCTTCCGCAGTCGCAATGACGCCAAATTCAAGGTCTACATTTGTAAGCGCCGAAAAAGCGTCCTGAGCCACGCCTTCCCCCTCGCTATGGAGGGCGAGCAGGCGCTCCTCTTTTTCGCTCAACACATGCGGTTTGAAACGCAACAGCTTTTGCAGATAGACGCGGTACTCCGCAATGCGGGGATGGCGCAAAAAGGTCCGCATAACATCATCAGGAATGGCTTGTATTTCCGGCGCGTCCCACGCGGACGCTGCGGATGCGCGAGCGGCTGCCATCATAAACTTGCCGGTCATGGTACGGGCCGCGCCATTCCCCTCGTCCTCGGTTTGCCGCAATTCGCTGTAATACCCGATCCGTTCCTCAAGAACGCCGAATGCTTTGGCAAAATCAAGCCAATCCGCGAGTTTCTCAGCGCTTTGCCCCAACGTCCCCTGAAACGCGGGTATCTTCGCCGCCATCTGTTCAAATTCCGCAAGCGCGGCGTTCCATGCGTCATCGCTGACGAATAATGTTGACAAGTCCCATGTGTCTTGGACATTGACTTCCGCGCGAGCGGGTATTTTTATTGACATAGATTGCTCCTCGTGTGGGGCGGGAAAATCAAGCGAGAACGCGCTCCGCGAGGCGCCAAGCCTTCGGTTGAACGCCGGTCTCTCAACCCCAAAGAAATTACACGCCAACTATAGCATATTTTAGAAAGAAAAAATACGGGAACTTCTAAAAACTTCGAGTTTTTCGCCCTAAAAATAAGACGTTGGTTTGTGTAGAAGAGGGTTTGACTATTTTTACTATTTAGGATAAAAAAGAGAGGCTGTTCCAAAATATCAAATTTTTGGAACAGCAACCTTAAAATTAAGAAAAAAAGCGGCTGTTTTGCCGCTTTTTCCAAGAGCTAGTTCCAAAACCAACCGATCTTTGGAACTAGCTCAAGGTATAATAGAGTTGTTCAGAAAACGTGGTTTCTGAACAACTCTATTAAAAAAACGTGTTGTTTAACAACCAACCGGGTTGTTAAACAAGTCCAATGGATATACATAGGAGGATGGTTATGGCTGAAATGACGATGGAGCCGCGGATGGGACTGAGCTTTGAGCAGGTATGGGCCGCGTTGATGGAATTACGGGAGGCTAGCAAAGAGACCGACCGGCAGTTGAAGGAAAGCCGCGCGGACTTTGACCGGCGTATACAAGAGACTGACCGGCAGATGAAAGAAAGCCGGGTGGAGACGGAAAGAGTGTTGAAAGAAAGCCACGCGGAGACGGACAAAGAAATCAAGGCGCTGGCAAAGAACATCGGGGGGCTGAACAACTCGCTCGGCAACCTGATCGAGGAGATGTTCTCCGCCCAGCTTTGGGACAAGTTCGACGCGCTCGGCTACGAGTTCACCAAGGGCGGCAACGCGGTGTTCAGAGAGAACAAGCGGAGCATAGCGGAGGCGGATATATTCCTGGAGAATGGGGAGTATGCGATGCCTGTGGAAGTGAAAACGCATTTGAAAGAAGATGACGTGGACGAGCATATAGAGCGGATAGAGCTGATACGGGAATACATGGACAGGCGCGGGGACAAGCGGCGGCTGGTGGGGGCGGTGGCCGGGGGGACCGTGCCTGACAGCGTGAGGCGTTACGCGCAGAGGCGGGGGCTGTATGTGCTGGAGCAGTCCGGGGAATCGGCGGACATAGCGGAGGCGCCCGACGGCTTTGAGGCGCGGATATGGCGGGGCGCCGGCGGGGAAGCGGGTTGACCCGATTGCCGGTTCGCTGAAAATTGCGCGGGCTGGAATTGCTGCGCGTGACCCAGAAAAATAAGGGTAATGAAACCTCCCCGCCACGAATAAACTTAAACGCGGTTGTTTTCCCAAAACTGAAGTTTTGATAAAGCAACCTTAGATGTAGCGGGAAAAAGTGGGCTTTAGACCGCTTTTTCGAAAACTTTTCTCAAAACTAACCCGAACCGCAGGTTCGCTGAACATAGTTCGCTGAACACAGTTCGCGTTGTGGGAAAGGTTCAGCAATTGAAACATTTGAATCGGAAAATTAAATAGAGGTTCCGCGCATAACGGTCGCATATGCGCGCATCCGCAAAGATCAAACATTTCTGGCGGACGGCGTTTCCACAGATCCCCATCGCTTAAAAAGTCTGTGTTCTACATGCAGATGATCGAGGATTTTTCCAACTACAAAATCAACCAAATCGTCCATTGACGCGGGATTGTGGTAAAACGCGGGAGACGCGGGCAGGATGGTCGCGCCCGCCTCAGCCAGCGTTGTGAGATTTCTGAGATCGATGAGGGACAGCGGACTTTCCCGCGAAACAATAACCAGCGGACGCGCCTCTTTCAGACAGACAAGGGCGGCGCGGTGAATGACGTTTTGGCATACACCAGAGGCAATCGCGCCCACGCTGCTCATGGAGCAGGGAACAATAACACTTGCGTCAAGCGGGAATGAACCGCTTGCGATAGGCGCGGCGAAATCGCGGCAATCATATATCTGATTTTGAGAGACAGCGAAATCGTTCATCCATGTGGAAAACGGTTTGCCGGTTTCTTCGACAACGACCCGTTCCCCCCATGCGGAGGCAACGGTGTGTACCTCGCATCCACTCTCACGCAGCGCCTGTATGGTGCGTATGCCGTAAATGGCGCCGCTTGCGCCTGTTATACAGACAAGGCGCCTGCCCCCGGCGGTCTTCGGGCATTGCGTTAGTTCAGCGTTCATGGGGAGAGTATAGCATATAAAAGAGTTATACAATAGAGGGGGAAACAGAAAGGAAGGAACTGGAGGCCGCGCCCCCAATGATCGTTTCTCGTGAACGTGGAACACTTGAAAGCGCGCGCTTGAGCGATCAAAATTTATAAAATGGGCTTTCCCAAAACTTGAGTTTTGAGAAAGCCCACATACCACCACTTAAAAAAACGTCAAGGCTGCCGTCCAGCAGTTTTTCCCTTTTAGTATTTACATAAGGCTAGCGTTGCGCGGGGTGGGGAGAGGGCTTTGAACCGTGAAGGCGGAATCTCCAGCGCGAATAGGCGGCGCGCAGCCTTTTCAACAAGACAATCGCCCAACGCAGCGGCTTCGTCATGTTCCAGAAACGGGAGGCCTGCAGCGAGGACACCGAGAAATGCGGGCTGGTCATTTCCAGCGGCGCGCGCTCGTCACTCACAAGCCACCCGCTGTAGTATCCGGCGCTCTGCGCCACATATCCAAGGCTCAGCTTCACCGCCTGATTGAGCCGCTCGGCGCCGGGACGCGCGCCCCTGAAGAAATCCTCGCGGCTCCAGTCCGCCTCGAAAAGCCGCGCGAGCGCCGTGGGGCGAAACCACGCGCACGAACCGAACGCCGCGACCGGCGGCTTCGCCTCGTCCAGCGGCGCGTCCACCCCCAGCCCCTCAAGCAGCCGCTTGGCCAGCGTGAACGCGCCGGCCCATTCATTCCCCATATAGTCCTGGAGCGGCCCGCGACAGGGCGGCGGCGACAACACGCCCAGCCTCCCCTCCGCCTCAAAGACGCCCAGCGCATTCTCTATGAACGCCCCGCTTCCAAGGACGTTCTCCAAGCCTCCGCGCGGAAATCCGCCCCCCGCGTCGCCCGCGAAACA
The DNA here is from genome assembly GCA_031259035.1 of Treponema sp. Lineage (GTDB taxonomy): Bacteria > Spirochaetota > Spirochaetia > Treponematales > Breznakiellaceae > JAIRKH01. The sequence continues at coordinate 14,384 of JAIRLZ010000112.1, forward strand.
CGCCGCCTCATACTGGAGCGCCAGCCCGCGGAAAGCGTCCAGCGACGCGAGAATCCCCCGCTTCCCCGAGAGCCTCGCCTCATGCCGAAGCCCGCTTTTCCCCAACTCCCGCTCCAGCGCCGCTTTCTTCTCTTCCGCGCCGGTCGTGGCATACACATGCGCGCAATCGGGCATATGGCTTATATACTCCATAGTCTCTTCAAGCGCGTCGAGGCGGTTGAAGTCGAGGAACAAAGCGGCCTTGCGCCGGACGTTTTCGCGCCGCGCCGGCCCGCGGACCGCCCGGCCTTTAGGCAGGGTGTAGTTGAGGTGGAAGGCGTTTTTGATTTCCGCCAGATTGCCCACGCGCAGGACGTTTCGCCATATCATATCCACATCGTAATCAGTGTGATCGCGGACGTATTCGTACAACGCCTTCGTCTCCCCGGCCGCCGAAACGGCGCAGAATTCGTCGAAATGGGTGAAGGACTTTTTTTTGAAGACCGGGCATTTCCGTCTGGAGACAAGCTCTTTCGCCATGAGGATGAGCGGGTAATCGGTCGTTTCGTACAAATCGCGCTCCGCGACGAACTTGCCGCCGGCGAACCCCCTGTCCTCAAAATATTTGGTGAAAAGGAACTCGTGTTTCACAACGGCGTCTTTGAAGGTCTTGATGGGGGGGGGGGGGGCTTTCCAGTAGGCCTTGAACAGGGGGCGTCGCAGGATGGTTGTACGCAAGCAG
>JAIRLZ010000113.1 GCA_031259035.1 Treponema sp.
TGGGGGCAAATTTGGCGACTACACCAAGATCACGGTAAAGTTCCTGTTGAATGATGAAAACGAGTCAACCTCCGCTCCAATTATCAGGCTGTACGGAAGTTATGCCGCTGGTGATTTCAGCAATCAAACGGATGCCTACCACAGAGCGGCCAATACCGCCAACACCTATTTGGTGTTTAATGACAATATGTGGGCCCGGAATACGTGGAACGGGGAGACCTTGAGTAAAAACTCCCTGCCCAAATACGAGTGGTTTACTGTGGAGATACCTTTTGATCTCAGCAAATACAGTTCATCACCACCTAATTTTCCCAGTGAAGACGCGACCGGAGACTTATACTTCGCCCTGGGCCTGGGCCTGGGCGGGGGAACGGGAAGCGCAACGCATTATACCTCGTACATGACCGGGGTTACCCTGAGCAATGCCGACGGCACCAAAAAAATTGTGTCAACCGGAGGCGGTTTAGCTAAGCCCGCCGTGATCGCCGACAGTGACGGCCACATTACCGTCGAATAAGCCGGGAAACGCGGTATAACGGACGTGTCCGGCAGCCCGGTTGGGTTGCCGGACACGTCTATTTAAATTACGGGCTATGACATCAAGGCGGGAACGCTCTTTGTGAACGAGACGCGGCTTTCCGATACGCCGCCCTATGCCTTTACCATGCCGTCGGAACATATTACCGTAAGGGCGGAGTTTGAGACATAGGCGGTTGTTATTCGCAAAGTCTGGTTTAATACCCCGACGAATCTTCGATTCGCGCTTGTTGCGGCTCAAATAAGGCGACGCCTACAAGATTGGTGTTAAACCAGACCTATGCTTAAGATACCGCGTCGCAACTTGAATCTGTAGGAGCGGAGGAACCCCTACAGCCATGAATCCTTCGGGTTAGTTTTGAGAAAAACTTTCGAAAAAGCGGTCTAAAGCCCACTTTTTCATTCTAAATCTAAGGCGGCTTTCCCAAAACTGACGCCTTGGGGCGCGTTTTGGGAAAGGCTCGATGTTGAGGAAAAAAGGATAAGGGACGTTGAAAGGCTCAAAGAGTTTTTAGAACAATCGCCGGCGCTTTTTCCCCGGTTGCATGTAAAAACTGTTTTACCCACGCCGGCTATAACCTACAAAGTTAATAGAAATGCTCTAGCAGCCTGTTGCGTTGGGAGTTTGAGCGGAAGAAAAGGCGCAAAAACGCGCCTTTTCTCCGATTTTGGGCGCGAAGCGCAACAAACTACTAGCCGGTCGCCGTGATTTCCGCCTCGCCTGAAAAGCCGTTGTTGTACACGAAAAGCCGGGCGTTTTCGGGAAAATAATCGTATGCAAGCGGCTCGTTCACCGCAACAACCAGTTTTTCGCCAAACCACATAGTTGGGATGAACAGTTCGGTCGGCTCCGATATGGACGGATCCGCCTTGAACCGGTACGTGAAAACCCTCCGTTTCCTGTCCCACCGGAAGCGGATCGGCATTCCCGCAGTCGCCATAGGGTAAGGGCGAAGCCAGCCTCGGACGCCGCGTTCTTGACCTTCCGCGAAAATGGACAGATCCTCGCCGTTCCAGCCGTCGCCGCAGGCGTTGACATTATCCGGCGTGTAGTTCCAGATAGTCGCGTTAAGCAGATTGTTGTCAATCGCGTCATAGTACATGGAAAGCGCCTGTTCGTGAAGCCGGTAATCATGCGTTCTGAACGCCTTTCGGTTGTTCATATCAAAGGGAAGTCCGAATTCGCCGAGCAGGCAGGGTATGCCGCCCATGTGTTCCCGCGTCCACTTCACGCCTTCGGCAAGGCGCTCCGTGAAATGCGCGGCGACATTCTTTCTCCCGAAGATGAGCTGGCGCGTAGCGACGTCTACCGTCAGCCACGAGTGGAACGTTTTGGTGAACAGCGTGGGTCCGTCGTACCAATGGAAGGCGTTCACCGCATTCGGCGCATCTTTTTTTGTCCATGAGGGATGCGCTCCGGTGGGAAGCCCCTCAACAAATATAAAGACATTTTCCTGCGCTTCCCGTATACGCGCCGCGAATTTATTGATGAAAGGTTTTAAGAAATCATCGGTGAATACGGCTTTTCTGTTGTTGTAAAGCGCAAAATGGTCTTTTTTGAGCAATCTTGGTTGGCCGGACTCGTCAGTCCACACGCCCTCCCGTTTCCACGGGCAGATGAAGCCGTCTTTGAATATCGAAACGCCGCCGTAGACCCGCTTGCCGGCAATCCGTTCGCCGAAAATATCGGTGGCGTATACGGGGAACTCCACCGTATGCCCGGAAGCGGCTGCCATAGCGTTGAACGGACTCGGCATAGGTCCCAGCGCGACGCTGTAGTTTTCAAGCCCCGCGATGTCGTTGTATCCGATAAATCCCTGGTGAGGCTCGTTCATGGCGCCCCAGCCGATTATAGCCTTGCACGTTTTAAGCCTGCGGCAACAATGCCTCATCGCGGCGATGTAACGATCCTGCAAGTAGTTCTGCGCGGTTTCTCCGTCTATCGAGCAATGGGGCGCATAAACGGCGCCCGCGTAAAACAAGGTGAACATGGTCGCCGCAGCGTACCGGTTGTAGTTTGTAGGCCATATCATACGGGGAAACGGCTCGCCTTTTTCGAGGCATTCCTGTTCGGTGAGCGCCGCTCCAGCCGCGCCGAGTTTTTCTATGTCCACGCCGAGTTTTTCCAATGTCCACGCGGGAGCGCCGTCTCCGCCCGTCCACCTGCTCCACACGTCCTGATGGGGATCCATATACACCGCGATATTGTATTTTTCCGCCATAAGGAGCAGTTTCCGCAGATACGCGAGGTACGCCTCGTCGTATACGCCGGGCCCCGCATGTTCGACAGCCTCCCAGGTGACAATCAGCCTGACAACGTTAAAACCGAATGCGCGAAGCCGTTCAAAGTGGGTTTCGGCTTCTTCAAGGGGAAAGGGGCGTCCTACAAAAGAGGCGTTTTCGGGGTTTTTAAGCGGCGCCGGATAGGTTTCCGAAATGGGCGTTTTGGAAGCGCCCGATACGTTGCAGCCTCTCAGTATGAGGGCGCGTCCATAGGCGTCTATGAAAAAGTTGTCTTTTATAACCATAGAGGTAGTATACGGGGTTTTACGTCCGCGTTCAATATGCCGCGCCGCTATCGCGCCGCTTATGCGATCAAAATGAGCGGTCAGTCTGCGGAGAATCCGTAGCGGAAATCAACCGGATTGTAACGGAATTATCCGAGCGGAAAAAAGCGGCGTGAACACGCGAAACCCTTTGGGCTGACCGGGGAGGCGCAAAAATCGTTGGCCGATCCGGACGGCAGGTTGAGGATATTTGTTGATATATAGAGAATATCGAGGCTTTCCCAAAACTGTCGCTCCGCCCGTTCTGGGAAAGCCTCTCTTGACAGCAACCGGGGTTTTCCGGTATTATACATCCAACGTTTGAAAACGTTTTTGCGCATATACAGGCGTTATGCGTATGCGCCGCGTATCCGCATGTTGCGCCCGCCGTTATGAAAGCGGCGGAGTGGTTTTGTCGTCCTCCTGACAGCGAAAGGAGAACTTTCGGCGAAAGAAGATCTTTCATTATAATCACGTGTTATGAATAAACCTATTGTGGTAATAGACGGTATGGGCGGAGGCATCGGCGCCCAGTTGATTTCACGCTTGAGGGAAATCCTTGATAAGCAACAGGATATTATCGCTCTCGGCGCTAATTTCGGAGCCACAGAGCGTATGCTCAAAGCTGGCGCGACAAGAGGCGCAACCGGTGAGAACGCCATTCGTGTGTCCGTGCGTTTGGGCGGCTTTATAGTTGGTCCCATCGGCATTGTCATTCCAAATAGCATGATGGGCGAAATTACGCCCATCATGGCGGACGCCATTCTCGCATCTCCATGCGAGCGGATATTGCTGCCTGTAAAGAACGAACATTTTACGCTCCCCGGAGTTGAAGTGACGCCGCTTTCTAGGGCTATTGAGCTTGCGGCGGACGTGGTGAAGGAGCGGCTTGCCAAGGAGGACGCATGAATACGCGCAACGAACAATACCAGCGCATATGCGCCGCGATTGGCGAGAAAAAATCGGTTGCGGTCGCTTTTTCAGGTGGCGTTGACAGCGCGTTGGTATGCGCCGCCTCGTTTGACGCGCTAGGCGACAAGGCGACAGCCGTTACCATCGTGTCGCCGATGTTGCCGGCGCATGAAATCGCGGACGCGAAGCGCATTGCGGAACTTATTGGCATTAAACACGTGCTCTTGCAATCGCCCGTTATTGAAGGCGATGTGGCGGGCAACCCCGTCGACCGGTGCTATTACTGTAAAAAACATGAGTTCGGCGCGATAATTGATTACGCGAAAACCCACCGTATAAACGCCGTGCTGGATGGCTCCAATGCCGATGACGAAGGCGATTACCGTCCGGGTATGCGGGCAATCGCTGAATTGGGCGTTATAAGCCCATTGCGCGATGCGCGGCTTGCCAAACAGGATGTCCGCGCGCTTTCAAAAGAACGCGCCTTGCCGATATGGGACAAGCCGGCGTTCGCGTGTCTCGCCTCCCGCATCCCCTATGGTGAAACTATTGACGTTGAGAAACTTGCCGCTGTTGAACGGGCCGAATCCGTCTTGACGGAAGCCGGGTTTCGCCAAGCGCGGGTGCGCCGGTACAGTATACCGGGCGGGGCGCTCGCCCGTATAGAAGTCGCGCCGGAAGAGCGAAAGCTATTTTTTGATGAGGCGTCGCTTGACGCGCTTTCCGAAAAAATCAAAAAAATCGGGTTCATCTACGCCGCGTTTGAGCTTTCAGGGTACGCGACCGGCAGTATGAACGCCGCGTTCCATGCCGGTGGGAGGAATAGTGGAAACGGCTGAAAGGCGCGGCGGCGGCATTGACGCCTTCGCCTGCCTTGATGAGGAACGCCAAGGCCGCACGGGGTATCCTGAAGTCGTATACTGCGGCGGCAAACCCGACGACCAGTCTTTTGCGATTATATGCGCCTTGCATGAACGCGGCGTACCGGCGCTGGCGACGCGAGTCGCTCCTTCGCTTGCGGCGCGTGTACTATCCGCCTTTCCCGAAGCGGCGTTTGACGAAATGGCGCGGACCATCACGGTTGGCGTGTTCTGTGAGCCGCAGAACCGGCAAGGGCTCGTCGCGGTGGTATGCGCCGGCACATCGGACATGCCGGTGGCGATGGAAGCGGCGCGTACCGCGGAGTTTTTCGGCAGCGTGGTGGAGATTGTTTGTGATGTGGGAGTCGCGGGCATACACCGGCTTTTTTCCCGCCTCAGCGACATACGCAAAGCGCGGGTGATCATTGCCGTCGCCGGCATGGAGGGCGCGTTGCCGGGCGTCTTGGCCGGGCTGGTGTCGGCGCCAGTCATCGCGGTTCCCACCGGAGTCGGCTACGGCGCATCCTTCGGCGGCTTGTCGGCGCTGCTTGGCATGTTGAACGCCTGCGCTCCAGGCGTTTCCGTGGTGAATATTGACAATGGCTTTGGAGCCGGGTATCAGGCGAACATAATAAATAAATTAGGAGGCGCTTAGGGACGCTTTGTGTTCGCCGCGTACATGATCGCCGCGCTTGCTCCGCAATCTTGTAATTTTCCCCTAGAGCGAATCCAATAACCATGTAGATTATACCCGCTATCGGATGCCGGGAAATGAAGGCTTTGCCAGCGAGAGATTGTCACGGCGCGCCGGAAGTCGGCGACACGGCGTGAGGATGCGCCGGCCCGTGCCGGTCCGCCGGAAACCGGGCGTTTCCCACCCCTCCCCCGCGTGGAAGGCGTGTGTCGGGATGCGGCTTTTCAGTGGATGAAGGGGTTTTGCAGGACAGACTGTGTTAAAAGTATAGAAAAGCCCATCGTTAAGCGGTACAATAAGCCATTGAAGGAGTGGGAGATATGGAATTCATCTATACTGGCAAGTTGCCGTGGAAAGGGAAGGCCGCCCAAGGTATCGCATTACCTGGTGTTTCGCGCGAGGGATAGCGGTCAATGAGGTAATACTAGACAGCGCGGCGATGAAAGTCCGCCGGCACGGAGGTGGGCAAAAAGGGGGCTTCAAACGAAAGGGGTGTCCCGAGGGGGGGATAAGCGCGAAATTCCATCTGGCGGTGACGACCAACGGGCGGGTGGCGGAAGGATTTTTCAGCGGGGGAAACGTGGGCGATATTGATGCCGCCTCTGAACCGGTTAAGGATGCGGGCGGGTGTTTTGTACTGGCGGACAAGGGGTGTGACAGCGACGGTTTCCGCCGGACACTGGAAGGGGATAACAACATTCCGCTAATTCCCGGGCGGAAAAACCGAAAAAAAGAGACAGCGTATGACCGGGAGAAGTATAAGAAGCGGGGATATAGAGAGAGGATATTCGGAAATATCAAGGAAAACCGTCGGCTTACGGCGCGCTATGAAAAATCGGATATGAACTTCCTCGGATTTATCCTGGTCGCTTTCATGCTGGAACTGGTCAAGCTGCTGGGATTGCTCAACATGATCTAGGCGCTCCTGCCAATCTATGTGGTGATGGGCATCCCACTCGCCATATTTGTTCTGACGGAGTTTATCAGAGAGATCCCCTACGAACTAACCGAAGCGGCTATCATTGACGGAACAGGGCGCTTAGGCACGTTCCTGTGGATCATCGCGCCTCTGCTGCGCCCAGCCTTGGCCACTGTCGCCATCTACAATTTGGCGCCTTTCTGGAACGACCTCTGGTTTCCCCTCATCTTCATAAGCGACGACCGCGCGAAAACAGCGCTTCTTGGTGTAACCCGCCTTTTTGGTCAGTGCCAGACCGATTGGTCCAAAGCGCTTGCCGTGCTGACCCTGTCGGCCATTCCGGTCATCGCGCTCTACCTCGCCGCCAGCAAGCAGTTCATCAAGGGTCTCACCGCCGGCGCCGTGAAGGGATAAGGTGGGGTTTTGTGTGATAGAAAACGCCCTCGCCCGGCTTATGGCGGGCAAACCGCCGGCTGCCATTCGCGGGGGTGATACTTGTCCTTAGGCTCGGTAATCTTGAACGTCTCTCCAGACGGCTCGACCACATAAAACCCTTGTTTCAAGGTGTATGTCTTTTCGTTTTCGTTAAAAACCACCCCAGCCACAGCTCCCAGGTATACGCGCCTGTCGCCGTGCATATCCGCGTATGTACGCAGCTTTTCCATGCGCTTTATATGGTCATTTATATCGTCAATATTCGGCTTGGTTTTGATCTCGACGGCCATCACCTTGTCGCCATTTTCAAGCAGGGCGTCGACTTCCGTGAATATGCCGTGTTTCCTGTCCTTGATTTCGGTGCGATTCGCTTTAGTGAAAGTGAAGCCCAACTCCTCAAATTTCGCCACGAGGTTCGGCATGACCATATATTCAACCATATCGCCGAAACGATTGACTAGCTCCCCAAAGCGCTTGTCGGTCGCCTTCATCTGCTTTTCAGTTTCCCTCTGGCTCTCCCGCAGTTCCTTAAACCCTTGGGCGTTTTCCCTGATTATCGCCCAAATCTCGTCAGCGACGACTTTCCAGTCCGGCATCGTTTGCGCCGCTTGCCTTGTCTCCATATTTGACTCCTTTTATAAAATATACCACTTTTTAGGCCATTTAGAAAGCGGTCGGAAGGGTAAAAATTCAGTGTTTCAGCATGTTTCAGGAGCGCCCGCACATGCTCCGCAACGGTCATAACATCCCATTCTATAGTAGAAGCTGTTTCAAAACGCGCCCTATAGGGCGGCGAATTTTGAAAAGCCTCAAGTTAGCTCATATAGGAGCTTTTCCCAAAACGCGAACTATGTTCAGCGAACACAGTTCGGGTTAGTTTTGAGAAAAGCTTTCAAATTTTTCACTCTAAATCTAAGGCGGCTTTCCCAAAACTGTCGCTCCGCGCGTTTTAGGAAAGGCTCTTTTATCACAATTTTTTCATAATTCTATGATATACTGAAAGCTATGAAACGCACACAGACCATACTTGTCGTGGACGATGAAGAAAAAATACTTGGACTCCTCCAGTCATATCTTGAAGCGAGCGGCTATACAGCCCTTTGCGCCAGAAGCGGCGGGGAAGGCATACGCCTTTTTGAAAAAAACGCCGTGTCCCTGATACTCCTTGACCTTATGCTCCCTGACATCTCCGGCGAGAAGTTTTGCCGCAAAATACGGGAAACGTCAAACATTCCCATCATCATGGTCTCCGCCAAAGTTGAGGAAACTGACATTATCCGGGGACTCAAGATAGGCGCGGACGATTATGTGACAAAACCATTCAGCCCCCGCCAACTTATGGCGCGAGTGGAGGCCGCCTTGCGGAGAGCAGGGGACGTTGAGAACCCGCAAGCTAACCCGCGCCAGCAGTCGCGCCAGCTTTTACAGTACCGCGGACTCATCATTGACACGGAGCGGCGGAGCGTCACTTGCAATGGAAAAGCAATCGCCCTCACCCGCGACGAATACAACATCCTCACTCTCTTAATGTCGCGGCAAGCAAAAATCTTCACCCGAGATGAAATTCTGGAAGCCGTAAAAGGGGGCGATTATGAGGCGTTCGACCGCGTTATTGACGCGCATATAAAAAAGCTCCGCGCAAAAATTGGGGATGATTCAAAGTCCCCCACGTATATCACCACTGTATACGGCATGGGCTACCGCATCGGAGGAACCCAATGATCAGCCTCACGCGCCGCTTGACCCTGACATACGCTCTTTTTATCAGCCTCGCTCTGCTTGTACTCACCTTCATGGCGAACCAGATCACGCGGCAGGTGTTCACCAGTCTTATAAAGCAGAACATCACCGAAAAAAGCGGCGATATTGTCCGGGTTATAGGCGAACAGTACAACCCGGACAGCGACAGTTTCGACATTGTCACTATTGAAGCGATTGGCATGTATTTTATCCATGAAGGCTATATCCTCACCATATCTGATGAACGGGGCGGTTTCATCTGGGACGCCCGTTCCCATAATATGCGGGAATGTACGGAAGCGCTGGAAGCCATCGCGGCCCGCATGGAAGGCGAATTTCGCATCCACGGCTCGTTTCAGCGCCAGCAATACCCCATACGGTACGCCAAACGGCTTGTTGGAAACGTAAGCATAGAAACATACGGACCCTTCTTCTACAGCGAGACGGAGACGCTGTTTTTGTCATCTATAAACCGCCTCTTTCTCATAGCGGGTCTCGCTTTTGTTCTGTTAAGCGTCATCATCTCAACGCTGCTGTCCCGCGCTATAGCCTGTCCCATCCTCGAAGCGGAGGAAGCGGCGCGTCAAATCGCCGCCTCGCATTCTTCCAGAGGCGGCGTCCGGCAAAATCTTGAGATACGCCTCAGCGACCGCTGCAAGACAAAAGAGTTGGCCGGCCTCTCCCGTTCAATCAACGAATTGGCGCGTGAATTGGAAGAGGGGGATCGCCGCCAAAAGCAGCTTGTTTCCGATATAGCCCACGAACTGCGCACTCCCCTCACCTATTTGCAGGGTTCCATAGAAGCCATACTTGACGGCGTGTGGGTGATGGATCGGGAGCATCTTGCAAGCTGCCATGAAGAAATCCTGCGGATTATCCGCCTGGTGCAGGACATCAACACCCTGACCAATTTGGAGTGGGAGCATACGAAGCTGGACAAAACAGAGTTTGACCTTGCGGAGTTGCTGCGCGTTACGGCTGAACAATTCAAGGCGGCGGCTCATAAAAAGGGCGTCGCCATAACGCTGAACCTCGTCCCCAGCCCCATTAACGCGGACTATGATCGGCTTAAACAGGTGTTCATCAACCTCTTGTCCAACGCGATGCAGCACACGGATCAGGGAAGCGTCGCCATCGCTATAGAGACATCCTCAGAGCCACCCTCCAAAAACCGGCGCATTTCCATCACGGACACCGGATCCGGCATAGCGGCTGAGGATCTGCCGCGCATTTTCGAGCGCCTGTACCGCGCCGATAAATCCCGCAGCCGGAGCGCAAGCCGGAGCGCCGGCGGAGCCGGCATAGGACTCTCCATAGCCGCGGCCATTGTCTCCGCCCACGGAGGAACCATCAGCGCCGAAAGCGGCGCCAATGGCAGCACATTCCGCGTTTTTTTACCGTAGCGGCGTCCGGCGCGTTTTGAAACAGCCTCTATAGAGTAAAGTAATGTGGATTGGACTTGTTTGACAACCCTGTTGATTGTTAAACAAGCCGCGTGGTTTTTTAATGGCTGTTGTTCAGAAACTGAGGTTTTGAACAACTCTATTACTTCGCTCGTCTAAAGGAGAAAAAAATGGCAATCGCCCTTATTCTTATAGCGCGCGCGACTCTGATATACGCGCAGACAAGCGTAAGCCTGGACAGGGCGCTGGACGTGCGGTCGTCTATTTTAACGCAGTTATTCCCAAGGGGATGCGGGCGGCGGTTCTTTATATCAACGGGGACAGCGCGGACTTGTCCGGGTATCTCACGGAGAAGCTGACCGCGAGGCTGGTCAACGACAGCGGACTCATTATTGTGGACGGAACAAAGCGCCTATACAGGCGGTTGCGGATGAAATGGATTATCAATTGTCCGGCAATGTGAGCGATGATACCGCGCTGTCAATTGGGAAACAGCTTGGGGTGCAGGCGCTGATAACCGGTTGAAAAAGCGCGGCCAGTTGTACCGGCTGGATCTTCGCGCCATAGACGCGGAGAGCGGCCGGATCATGGGGAGCCGCATAACTGAAAACATCCGGGGGGATGGCGCGTGGGCCGCGCTGTTGCAAACGCGCGCGGGGCTTGCGTTTCAAGGCGACGCGCTGACCGAGCGGAACAAGCGTAAGCTCTATCAGGGGGTGCGGAACGCGGCGTGGAAATACGGCGTTTCGATAGAACTGCGGACTTACCCAACATCATAAACGTAAGGCTTAAAAGCCAGGTTTTTGGTTGCATTTGTATTTATTGAAATACTTCCATGTCGCTCTGCGTAAAGGAAACAGGCGTAAAAACGCGGCTTTCATAGCGGACAAAGGTTTTTACAGCGCGGCGAACACAAAGGCGCTTGAAGATCAGGGCTTGAAGCGTTTAATCCCGCCGCGTGGGA
>JAIRLZ010000134.1 GCA_031259035.1 Treponema sp.
GACGCGCTTCTAAAAAACCGCCTTCTCCACAGTCTCCGCGAGACGCGCTTCTAAAAAATCGCCTTCTCCGCAGTCTCCGCAAGACGCGCTTTTAAAAAAATCCACGGCGCTCCCGCGTATATCCACAGCCCAAGCAGAAGGGGCAGGCAGAAGTAAACAATCAGGTGATACGCGGAGTTTTTGTCCGGTATAAGGCGCTGAAACGCAAAGAAAAGAATAGCCGCGCCCGCGACGCCTATGATATACCGCGCCAGCAGGATGAAAAAGGTTTTCACCCCCTTCCCGCGCTTTGATTTTGCGGCGAAAGGCGCGAACTTCAGCATAAGCGCGTAACCCGCGCCCATGCCGAGCATGGCGCCGCTCAAAAGCGTGTTTCCGGTGAGGAGAATCACAAAGGAAGCCGCCGCCGATATGATGAACTGTATCCGCAGGCCGCTTTTCGCAAGAAAATTTGAAATGCGTTCCTCAAAAAAGATATAGCACGTCAGCGCCGCGCCGCCGAGGAACCAGCCCGCGAACAGATCCGTAGGAAAATGCGCGCCCAGATAAAGCCGTGAGACGCCCATAACAAGACTTATGAGGATCGCCAGAGCGAAAAACAACGCTCTTCGCGTCCCGTGTTTTGCCCATGACGCCGCGACCGTCCAGAATGCCAACGACGCTTGGGCGTGACCCGATGGAATGCCGTAAGTGGGTTCAAACGATTTTCCCACTGAAGGATCGAGTTGAAAGGGGCGGGGTTGATGAAGCAGCGCTTTGAAAAAGGCGTTTGTCCAAGCGGAAAACAGCATCGTTACGCTGAGGCGGACGCCTTTCTTTTCGTCAATGCACCAGAAAATCAGGAGGAGCAGGGCGAGATAGACCGCATCCGTCCCGAAGAAAGAGATTCCTCGCATAAAGCCGTCGACAACCGGGCTGTCCCCTGTTTGCACGCGCTTGACGACCGCAAGCCCCCATTGGTATATGGCGGGCGTCCCGGCGTCCGCCGCGCCGATAGCAAGCGAAAGTTGCGCTGGAAGCGCCGTAGCATTGTCCATAATAGGTCTCCTTTAATTTTCCAAAAGCGTGATCTCAACGCGGCGGTTGCGTATTCTGCCCGCTTCATTGCTGTTGTCCGCAATGGGGCGCGTACCGCCGTAGCCCCGCGTCACCACTCTATCCGGCGCGCGAATCCCTCCATTGATAAGATAATCCGCCACGACGCCCGCCCGTTCTTCGGACAGTCGCGCCATACTCGCCTGCGATCCCGAATACGCCGTATGTCCGGCTACCACTATGTCCCTGTCCTGATATTTTTTGAGGATCGCCCCTATCTTGTCGAGCTTCGCTTTTTCCGAGTCCAAAAGATCGGCGGAATCCGGCTGGAACTGTATGTTTTCAAGGGTTATGGAAATGCCGTCATCTACTATCGCCACCTGCGCCCCCTCTATATCCATCTCTTCAATATCCCTGCTGATCTGCGCCGCGATGCGTTCTTTATCCATTTCCTGCGCATCCACGACTTCAGCCTCAGCGGTTCCTCTAAATTCTATGACATTGCCATCGGAAAGCTCAAAAATCATGCGGAAATGTTCGGTGTACGCAACCTCGCGCCCCCCGTCTCTGTTCCAGTACACAATTTGATCCGACGCGCCCATAATGCGGATTGGATACAGGACGCCCTCGGCCGCTTCAGGCTCCAGAAAGATGCGGTAAGACACGGAAAACGCCGGATGCAGCCCGCCTCTCCACGCTCTTTCACCTACATAGGTGTAATGCGCGGTGAATGGTATGCGGTACGGGTCGGCGATGCCAAAGCTGTCCCGAAAATCATGCATTTCGTGGCCGTCAACCGTCCACGTGTCTCCAACGGCGATGTCCCTGCCGGGAAAGACTGGCACGTCTCTTACAACCGGCATGAAATAGCGCTTGTCTATGGTAAGGCGCCCGCGCTCGTCGCGCTCAAATTCGGACACATAGTCTTTCTGCCACTGATAGCCGCCGTGGACAGCGCCGCTTTCCGGCGAGGCTCCCATGAGAACCGCCCGCTCTCCGGTCTGGAACACCGCTTTGTTATGGGAGCGTCCGTTGTTGAATGCGGTTGTTTCAACGGCGATGCGGTTCACGATTTCCGCCCGGTGGCTGAACGCCCTATTAATGTATACGTCTTCCAGCGCCGTTGAAAGGACACGGTATTTGTCACCCGTCTTTTGCTTATAGGCAAAGGTTTCCGCATGGGTTTCAAGCGCAAGAAGCGATAGAGACGCCAGCAGTAGATATAGCTTGTTCATAGCGGCGATTATATCACGGCCGGGCAAAAGTTTCAAACAAATGATCCGGCTTCAATGAAAAGAACGCTTGATTGAGAACATTGCCAACGCCGACTCTGCTGACGCTGAGTTCAAAGCCCGGTCCGGCAGGCTGGATGATTGCAAACACCGGTGTACGAGCGTCCCTTGCCCTTTTGAATAGAGAGCCTTTCCCAAAACGCGCCCCAGGGCGTCAGTTTTGGGAAAGGGTCCTTAGATGCGGCGGGAAAAAGCGGGCTTCAGACCGGAAAAGCCGCCATGCGTGAGAGCGCCTCTCACCTTCCGCTCCGTCTGGCTTCGCGGTTCAGCGGCCGCGCCCGCTTCGGCAGCCCCGCCCGCGCCGAATGTCCCGCGTCACTTGGTATAGATGACGGTTCCTCCGCCCTTCTTCTCCGCCGGGGTGCCGGCGCCGAATTTGACCGGGATGTAGCTCCCCGCGCCCGCGCCCCTGCCGGTGGGAGCGCCGTCGCCGCCAAGCTCCGGCTCGTCGTCCGGGGCGTTGTACAGCCCGTTCCTGATGGTCCACACCTTTCCTCCATGATCCGAGACGCCAAACGCCCGGTATTTCAATTCAAACTCCAGCAGCGCGTCCACGTCCCTTTGCGGCAAATCGGCGGCGCTCGTAAAAAAAAGCGGGCTGTAGATGGCGATATCGTCAAATCCATCACCCAGCTTCTTAATTGAATACGAATGCGGCGGCTTCGGCACTCCTATGTAGGGTGCATCAGTGTTTTGGGAAAAGGCGACCGGAGCAAAGTAATCGGTGATATACCGGGGCCACAAGCGGACCGCCGACGCAGCCGCAAGGGTCAGCTTCAGGGAAGACAACGACTCGGTCTCGACATCCGCCAGCATTAAAGGCTCAAATTTGCCGAGATTAAAAAATACATCCAGTTTCTCCGGGGAAAGAGGGACGTGCGAATACCGCACTGCCACGCGCTTGAAACGGACGATCACGATGCCGTCGTGGCCTGCCGTGCCTGCCGCGTTAGCGCCGTTCTGTCCCGATCCGCCGTCGCCGTAGTTCGCGGCGGGCTGGCTATCTTTCGTCGCCAAGCTGCCCCCCCTGCCGCCGTGCGAAAACTCCGTCGTGCCTTTGCCGTTGTCAGTAGTAGCCGTAGCCGTTATAATCCAGGCGGCGCCTTCTTCCTCGGCCGGTTTCCAGCCATCGCCGCCGCCGCCGCCGGGATCATGGGCACTACTCTTGCCAGCATCGCCGCCATTCCATCCCCATTTGCCCTCATCC
This sequence comes from Treponema sp., assembly GCA_031259035.1. Classification (GTDB taxonomy): domain Bacteria; phylum Spirochaetota; class Spirochaetia; order Treponematales; family Breznakiellaceae; genus JAIRKH01. The sequence goes on from JAIRLZ010000134.1 coordinate 3,535, forward strand.
TTGGCCTTTCCCGGTATGCCAGTGTTACCACCGCCACGCCCACCGCTTCCACCGCCCGAACCGCCCTCTTTTCCATTGGCATTCACGCTCTCGCCCCCGGATCCCCCCGCCCCCTCCTCCGGGGACCGTTAAAATAGTACCGATGGAGGAACCGCCGCCGTCGCCTCCCGGTTTGCCTGATAAGCCCTTGCCGCCTTTCCCGACCCTTACCGGTAC
>JAIRLZ010000189.1 GCA_031259035.1 Treponema sp.
CCCGGCCCTACAAGAAAAACGATAACTGTTTCGTCGAACAGAAAAACTTGAAATGCGTCCGGGACTATGTCGGCTACTCCCGTTTCGACACCCCCGCGGAACTCCAGATCCTGTCCGCCCTCTACCGTTCCCTGTGCCCCCTCTTGAATTATTTCCTGCCCACCGTCAAACTCGTTGACAAGCAGCGGGTGGGTTCCAAGGTTCGCAAGGTCTATGACCAGCCCATCAGTCCCTGCCAACGGCTTCTGGCTTCCCCTGACCTCAATGATGCGGTCAAGGCGGAACTGAAACGGCGGTACGAACGCTATAACCCGGTCCTCCTCCAACAAGAGGTACACCGGGCGGTTGATGCGTTGATGGAACAGAACCGCCGGAAGGATCTCATGCGGCAACAGTCCCTCGCCACTGCTGCCCTTGAGCATAACTAGCTATGGTTAGATTTTTTATTTTGAGGCAACGGCCTGTAGGGTTAGATTTTATTTTGAGGCATTACGGACCCATTTCACATAACGTTCCGGCTGTATCGAAGCCGCTTGCGCGGCATCAAGGGGTTTTGGCGGCCCGGATAAGGGCTTTGCGCAGCAAAGACCAGGGCCGACAAACTGTGGGTGGAATGAGCCGTGGGAGGGAGCGCAGCGACTGACCTAGGCGAACGGAACCCCGGAGGGCCGAAGGCCCGGAGCATATACTGACCTGTTATGTGCAGTGCGCCTGAAAAAATTTAATGGCCATATTGACAAGAATAAAAAAATATATTAAAATAAATAAACATATTAAACATAGAGGATTACATGTTGTAATGGGAAGCGGCTATGATTTTTGTACACTATCGTATGCCTGCCATCACAGAGGGAGGATTGTAATGAGAAACTACACGGGAATCCGGGAGCAGCGCCCCGATACGCTCACTTTTACCGATTGGGGCGGGGAGAGCCGGGAAGCGGCGGAACAGTACGGGAAAAAATGCCTTGCCCGGGCGGACAGGAGTTTTAGCCAAGGCTTGCAGTGTCAGCAGATCAATTCGGTGATGGCGCTCCTTTCCATGGAAGATTCCGCTTTTATTGTCCATTCGCCCTTGGGTTGCGCGGGCTGTTGCAGCATGGCCAACGATTGGTTCCGGGTCGGACAAGCCCACCGGGGCGACTTTCCCCTCCGCAACGCCCGGATCATCGTAACCAACATAGACGAAAAGGATGTGATTCACGGAGGCGAAAAAAAACTGCGGGAGGCTTTGAATCTTGCGAAGGATCGGTATCATCCCAAACTGCTCTTTATTTTCACCTCGTGCGCTTCAGGGATCATCGGCGACGATGTGGACGCTATAGCCGCGGATATTCAAAATGAAAGCCCGGAGACCATTATCATCCCCATCCATTGTGAAGGCTTCAAGTCTAAAATCTGCGCTTCCGGTTACGACGCTTCTTTTCTGGCGATACATAAATATATCCTGAAGGGAGAGTCTAAGGGGAAAACTGTTCCGGGGCTTCTCAACCTTTTCGCTCCCCCAACAGTAAGTTTCGCGGATCAGATGGAAATAGAGCGTATCTTGGGTGAATTGGGTATTGCCGTTAATTATATCCCCTTTTATTCGTCCCTGGAAAAGATTCGGCGCATCCCCAACGCTCAAGGTTCCACCGCGATATGCAAGGTTTTCGCCGATGAATTTATGAAGGAACTAGAGGAAAAGTACGGCATTCCCTACTCCCATACCATCATGCCCATCGGCGCCCGCAATACCGATAAGTGGTTGCGGGGGATCGCCGCGATAATGGGCAAAATCGAAGAAGTGGAGGACTACATTAAGAGCCAGCAGGAACAGTACCTGCCTCTCGTAGCGGATCTGCGCCGCCGGCTTGAAGGCAAGCGTGTGGTTATCTGCGGCGGCACGGGCCGCAGCTTCGCCGGAGCCGCGCTGATCAACGATTTCGGTATGCGCCTTGTGGGAATGACCACCCCGGTATACGATGATGATGTACAGCTTGACGTACAATACCTTAACGAACTCTACGGCAGTTTTACGGTAGACATCGGGAACATGATGCCTTTTGAACAGGTGAATATCCTGTACAAGCTGAAGCCGGACATCTTTATCGGCGTACCTATTTGGGCCGCCCGCTTGGGTTTGCCTACCACCCATGTGCTGGACATTAAACGTCCCACCATGGGATATCGAAATTTGGTGTATTTGGGAAACAAGATCGCAAGCCAACTGGAAAATCCGGGGTACAACAAAAAGATAGCCAAATTCGGGACTCTGCCCTACAAAAAAAGCTGGTACGAAGCGGATCCTTTTACGTTTATAAAAGAATGGTGATATGGCTTCAAAATCGTCGTTTTGAAACCATAGCTTGCGGTTTTTCAGGCTTAAGTCTTTGTAAAACCGTAGTTTTCAAGGGCGCGGTTCAAAATCATTTTGAAATCGCCTTAATGAGCCTCCGTGCGGCAAGCGCGCAAACACAGTGTGCGGCGCGGTATCTTAAGCGTTATATTGATTTGAACGGAGGCACGGCGAACCTTCGGTTAGCGAACCTTCGGTTCGACTGTAAGGAAATTTATAATAGGTCTGGTTTAACACCAATCTTGTAGGCGCCGCCTTATTTGAGCCGCGGCAAGCGCGAATCGAAGATTCGGCGGGGTATTAAACCAGACTTTGCGAATAATAGGAGAAACGGCATGTCGATTATTCTGGAAAATCCTCACGGAAGCTGCGCCTTGGGCGGCGCGAACGCCACCCTCTCGGCCATCAGGCGGGTGGTTCCCATCTTGCATTCCGGCCCTGGCTGCGGTATGCAGATAACTGCGGGAGAAGCCAGCCAGGGAAGCCTCCGGCTGCCCTATTTTGTGGCCTATACCGCCCTGCCCAGCACCAATATGCTGGAACAGGAAGTGATATTCGGGGGCGAAAAAAAACTGGAGGAGCATATTGCCGGCGCCCTGGAACTGTTTGACGCCGACGCCTTTTTTGTGCTCTCAGGTTGTACCGCGGGGATCATCGGGGACGACATACAAAGCGTTGTCCGTAAATACCGGGAGCGGGGGGCGCCGGTATACGCGGTCAATTCAGCGGGTTTTTTGGGAGAAAGCTATCGGGGTTACGAAATAGCTGTTAATGCTCTGCTGGACAACATCGTCGATCCCACGCCGGAGGTTCGGGAAAAGGATACGGTCAATGTGCTGGGCATCATGCCCTACCATGATCCCTACTGGGAGGGAAACTTTGAGGAGATAGTCCGGCTCCTCCACAAGTTGGGGCTTCGGGCGAACACCTTTTTCTCTCACAATCAAGGAATTGCTGACATACGCCGATCCTCTTGGTCATCTCTTAACATCATCCTCCACCCGTGGCTCCTCAAGGACGCGGCGAAAGAATACGAGTCCCGGTTTGGCATCCCCGCCTTCCGCTGGCCCGGAGCGCCCCTAGGGGCAACCGACACCAACGCCTTCCTGCGAGCCGTGGGGGAGGCGACCGGACGAAGCGCTCTGGCGGAAGCCCTGATCGAAGAGGAGGAACGCTATTTCTACCGGTATCTGGAGACTGGACTGGGACTGCAAAGCTGGCGGCGTTTTGTCGTCGTCGGGGAATCAACCAACGTCATCCCCATCACCCGTTTTCTGGCAAACGATTATAGTTTTACCCCGGAAGCGGCTGTCATCACCGATATGGTGTTCCGTCCTGAGGACAAGGAACGCATTGAGGATCAACTCCTCCATCTGGAAACGTCCCGTCCGCCGGAAGTGGTGTATACAGGGGATCAATGGGAGATAAATCAAACCTTGGAACGATTCCCGGAAACAAGTCTCATCATCGGCAGCGCCAACGAAGGGGAATTCGCTATGAAGCGCGGGATACAACACTTCATAGCGTGTTACCCCAACACGGAACGACTCATCTACAACCGAAGTTGCGCCGGGTACCGGGGCGCCCTGACTTTTATGGAAGACATATACTCCAATCTCTGACGGGACGGAAATTTCCCCTAGCAGTTTGCTGCGCTTCGCGCATAAAACCTCCAAAAATCGCCTGAAAAGGCGATTTTTTACCTTGCAAACTGCCAGGCAGAAACTGCCAAGAAAACAAAGTTTTCTCGCAGCCCCTTTATCGGGGTTTTTATGGTTCTTTTCAACGAAAAAACCATAAAAATCTACAAGCGCGACAGGCTGATCGGGGAGTATGAATAGGGAGAAAGCTTGTGTGCAAAAAAACGTCCCGCCCTTTAGAATGGAGCTGTTCTTTAAGGAACTGTTCATAAACAAAATGCACAGCATTTTGTTTTAATTGCTTGCGCAATTAGGAAATAACATGACCGTTTGGTCATGTTATTTCTGAACAGATCCTAATCCTCCCAGCTTTAGCGCAGGCTACCGGGGAATATGTCCAAAGTACATGAGTTCCCAGATGGCGGGGCTTTCCAGTCTTTCTACCACTCGGACGTCCTCCAGACGTTCCACAATGGCGTTGCCGGTAAAGCGGTGATACGCGCCGTCAAAACCCGCAAGCCGGGCTAGAAATTTGATGAAACCCCGCAGTTCCCCAATCATCTTGTAATTAACGATGCTCTTGCGCCGCTCGTAACTGACCCGGTAATGAACCGCGCCGTCATCGTAATCGTAGACCAGCCGGTTGTGTACAGGCTTGCCTGTCTGTTCTTCAATGAATTCGCCGGAAGCGGTAAAGGTGAGATGCGCCGCGTCGTCGGCGATGATCCGCTCTTTCCCCGCAAGCAAGAATATAGGGAATTCATGGTACCCGTATTTCTTTTCCCCATAAATATAAGAAGTGATGACCCGGTAATCCCCGATTTTCGCCCGCCCCCAGTACCAGTGGTTCAGCAAGGCGCGCATATTGGCGTTCCCCCAGTTGTGGTCGTGATAACCCGTACCGGTATGGTGGGTGGTTTTGCCGTCCAAGGTGATGGAGGCTTCTACGGACCCTTCAGGCGTTGAGGGAAGCCACGCGAAATAGCGTTCGTCCCGGTCTCCAAAAAAGAGATGTCCTGTTTCGGGGCGCCACGGAGGTACGTTGCCGGTAAGGCGCAACGTCGCTTCGGCGCGGTCATTTTTGAAATAGACATGGTATTCCCGAAGGTTCCCCTTGCAGAAACAGGGTCCTATCTGTACATCGCACCCTTCTTTAGAAGCGGTGAAGGGCGCGCCGGAAACTTCGAATTCCCCGGCGTAGGGCTGGCCGCCGGCGGTAACCAGAGATATGGTTACATGGGGAACCGGCGGTCCCTTGGGTGACATCATGTGTTTTGTGTAGAATACGATCACCAAGGTGGTTCCATCGTCCATGTGGGAATCAAAGTACCACCACTCATAGGAGCCTTTTTCTCCGCTGTTGGTGCGGGTGCCGTCTTCCCACTGTTCAACGCTTCCTTTTTTCAAGCCCAATCGCGCATAGTGTTCCGGGGATGCTCCCAGCCGTGATTGAATCTTTTCTGACATCGTTTCCTCCTTAGTTTATTGCGGCGGTTTTGACGAAGTTCCGCGCTTTTCCGAAAATGATCCAGAAAAGCAGGACGTCAATGATAATAAAGGCGAGGGCTAAGAGTTGGAGATAGAGATATTCCTTCATACCTCCTCGCGTTAAATTATTCCAATTTCGGATAAGGTTAAAGAGGGCGAAGGCTAATTGCAGGGAGGAGAGAATCGCCACAGCCAAACCGGAATAGGGAAGCCGCCAGACTCTGGGATTGGGGGCGGTGGAAAGAATTATCAAGAAATGGATGGTCAGAGCCACGGCAAAAGCCAGGAAGGGCGCCGAAACGGTAATGACGCTTGAGACTCCGGCGGCATAGCGCAGGAGATTTCGTACCGCGGCGATGATAATGTAAGCCCCTCCCAAAGCGCCTGCAGCCGAGAGTATCCGCAGCCAGACGGCGGACAGTTTGGTTCGCCGGATAAGCGTGTGCAGCGCAAAGGCAAATAGAACGAAAAGAGCGCCCAAGGCGCCCCCTGAAATACGGGCAATAAATAAACCCATTTGAATGCCTCCATAAATAGGGATACGATAGAACCTTTCCCAAAACGCGAACGACGTTCGGGTTGATTTTGGGAAAGGCTTGATATACACAGAGTATATCTATCATATTACTATGTTTTATTGATTATATCTAGGAGTGTGTTGCGCTTCGCGCCCCAAATCGGAGAAAAGGCGCGTTTTTGCGCCTTTTCTTCCGCTCAAACTCCGTCGAACCTTCGGTTCGCAAACCGAAGGCGCGGCAGCCCATACATCGTGGTTTTCATGGCTTTTTTCAACGAAAAAACCATGAAAACCTACAAGCGCAACAAACTGATAGCGCTTTGTGACATGCGCGGGTTCCGTGTATAATCCGCAAAGCATCCGTTCCAAAGATGCGAGTCCTTCCGTTTGCAACAATAGCGGCGCAGTCAAGATCATCAGGAACATCACTCAGTATGACCGCAGACTTTTCCCACGCGCCACCGTTCCTGTCTCCGCGCAGCGCCCTAAATAAAATATTCGGGGCGTTTAGCGGCGGTGAACCGGGAGAGAAATCGCCTTGTCCGTTCTTGGCGCGGGTTGCCAAAAATTTGTTTAGGGTCGCCTTGTTCCACAATTTCCCCAAAATCTATAAAGACCGCCTTATCGGCAATATCATAGGCGAACTCCATTTCGTGAGTTACTACGATCATTGTAACCCCTGTCTCCGCCACTGACCGGATCAAGTCCAGTATCTCGTCGACCTTTTCCGGGTCCAGCGCCGAGGTTGGTTCATCAAAGAGAATCACCGCGGGGTTCACCGCCAACGCCCGGGCGATGCCGACCCGCTGCTGTTCCCCGCCGGAAAGCTCGTAGGGGCGGGAATCGAATTTTGCCTCCAACCCCACCTTTTTCAGCGCCGAAGCGGCCCGTTCAATCGCCTCCGGCCTGGGAACCTTTCGGGCGATGACAAGCCCTTCGGTTACATTTTCCAAAGCGGTCTTGTTCAGGAAGAGGTCGTAATGCTGAAACACCATCGCCGTCTTTCGGCGCATAGCGAGCGTCTGTTTTGCCGAAACCTTCCGCAAGTCAACTTCGTCATTCCCAATGCGGAGGGTTCCCTCATTTGGTTTCTCTAAAAAATTGATGCATCGCAGGAAGGTTGTTTTGCCGGAGCCGCTTGGACCCAACAGTGTCACCACTTCTCCTTGATTCACGGTAAGATCAATGCCTTTAAGCGCCTCATGTTTGCCAAAAGATTTCCGTAGATTCTTCACTTCAATCAAACTATTCATAATCACCACTCATAAGGATGTATCCCTCACCGCGTGAGCGGATATTTTTTCCAGCGCGGCAAAGACGCTCTCAATCGCCAAGCATATCCCCCAGTACACAATGGCCGCCGCGACATATGCCTCAAGAAACCGGTAGTTGCTTGTGGCGGTGATCACAGCGGCGCTCATCACATCCACCACCGCGACCATAGAAGACAAGGCGACCGCCTTGGTCAGGGCGATGAAGATATTGCAGACTATTGGGAGGGATACCGGGATTGCTTGAGGCAGCGCAATCCGCGTGATCACCTGGAAACTTGTAAGCCCTGCGGCAAAGCCCGCGTCGTACTGCCCTTTTTTTACCGACGCCAAGGATCCCCGAAACGCTTCGGAAAGGCCGATTGAAGAATACACCGAAAGCGCGGTCACGGCGATAATCGCCTTGTTCAAGTTCTTAAAAGTGAATGGAAACCCTAATGTAGTCATAAAAGAATCGTACACACTGGCGCAGACCACATAAAATACAAGCAGCAATAATACTACCGGAATCCCCTTGACGACAGTTACAAGCCAGCGGAAGATGAATGCCAGAATCCGGACATTGAAAAAGCGGGCTAGGGCGATGAGGAGTCCGAATATAACGCCGATAACAAGAGGGATAAAGGCGAGCGCAATCGTAACCGGTATCTTTGAAGCCGCCGCCCGCAGGGCGATCAGCATAAATGAAAAACTGAAATGCATGTGTTTCCCCTCACGTACCGTAACCGCCGTTTAGCGCCGGCCGCACGTGGCGCCGGGTTTTCATTTCGATATACCCAAAGAATTTTTCTAGGGCAATGGTGAGGATGATGAAGATACACGCCGCCGCCACATAGCCCTCAAGTATCCGGCTCGTGATCGCCCCCAGCGCCCGCACCCGGCCTATCACATCCAGAATGCCCAGCGCAAAGGCCAGGGACGTGTCCTGGAGCAGGCTCGTCATGCTCGTTCCCAGACTGGGGATCGCTATCACTACGCTCTGGGGGATAATGATCCGGACATACGACTGGGCGCGGGTAAGCCCGCCCGCTGAGGCCGCGTCCTGTTGGGACTTTGGTACGCTGAGGATGGAAGAGCGGATAATCTCCGAAAAATAGGCTCCCGTATTTATCCCATAGGTTATATAGATGAAATATATCTTGTCCCACCGGGTGATGTTGATCCCGATCCGCAAGAGAAGCATAGGCAGCGCGTAGTACACGATGAACATCTGGATCAGGATCGGAGTCCCCCGGATAAAAGACACCAGCGCCTGACAAAGCTGACTGAGGACCGGGACTTTCTCAAGCCGGGGGAAGGCTAAGAGCAGTCCCACGACCAGTCCAGACAGAGTGGCGACGGAAACGATGAGGAGCGTTACCGGCAGCGCGGAAAGCGCCCTTGGCATAAAGAAGATCATGTTTCTCCATTCAAAAAAGCGTGGCATACCTTCTCCCTCGTTTTATAGTTTGAAATGCACCTTGCCTGTGGAAGAGAAGAAATGTTTTCCTAGCGTCCTTTTCATATAGGATCAGCCTTAAATCAATCAATTTTTTCATGGTATCGCTCCCTTTTTGTGAAAAATAAGCTTAAAATCCCGATCTCGCCCAATAAATCATAGTAAACATAGATTATTAATATTAATTGATACTATTCAAACGGTAAAAAAAGTCAAGTCCTTTTGAGTCGAAAATTCTTAATATAACGACATAGGCTGTTCCAAAACGCGCCTTATGGCGTCAGTTTTGGAACAGCTTCTTACCCCTGGAGAAAATTGGATACGCCGCAACTGCCCAACTCATAAAGGATTAGCAATGTTCTCCAAAAGCCTGTTCCAAAACTAACCCGAACCGCAGGTTCGCAACCGCAGGTTCGCAACCGCAGGTTCGCAACCGCAGGTTCCGTTTTGGGAAAGGCTCTAACGGCAAACTTGTAATTTTTCCCTCTTGACAATAATTGATTATAATATTAAATACATAGGAATACTATACAAAAGGAGACAAACATGAGAAATCATACAAAGAACGCGTTCGTTCTTACCGTGGCGGCAACCGTCGTTGCCATTGCCATTGCCTTGCCGGGGTGCAAAAAACCGGAACAATCAGGAGTCAGGACGATCTTGGCCGGCACTAGCAACGACTACCCGCCCCTCTGCTACCTGGACGCCGACGGCAACCTTGTGGGTTTTGAAAAAGACCTTCTGGATGCCATTGACAAAAAACTCCCCCAATACACTTTTAAGTATGAGGTGTTGGAATTTAAAAACATCCTCGCCTCTCTGGACGCTGGTCGCCTTGATATCGCCGCTCACAATTACGGGATCAACGAGGAGCGGCGGGAAAAGTACCTTTTCTCCGCGGAGGGTTACCGGACGGATTACAGTTATATCGTAGTCCCCGATTTTATCAATGACATTGCGAGTCTTGACGACCTTCGAGGAAAGACGATTAGCGTCCCTCCGGCATCAAGCTGGGCGTATACGGTCGAAAGTTACAATGTGGACCATCCGGATAATCCTATCATCATCAATTACTATGAAAGCACCCCGGATGTGCTTGTCACCAACCTCCTCACCGGAGTTGTGGACGCGACATTGCTCACCGAATCGGACGTGAAGCTGGCCAACACCTTCTGGGGCACATCCTTCAAAACCGTAGGAAAACCCATCGGCGAGTTGGAGGAATCCCGGTATGTCTATCAGAAAAATGCCGTTGAACTACAAAAGGCGATAGATCAGGCGCTGCGGGAACTAAAGGCGTCGGGGGAACTGGAGGCTATTACGAAAAGGGCGGTGGATGATTTCTTCGCCAACGCCGTGCGGTAATCGTATGGATCGGAGCGCGTTGCAACAATAGCTTCCGCTCCATTTTGAACGGTTCCACCGCCACCCGGAATTGGGGACATCCTCAACGGTACTGGGATCGAAATTTTGGATATTGGGCTTGAGACGGGACTTGCCGCCCGGATAGCGGGGAAAAAGAGGCGCCGGTTGCCGTCCTCCGAAGCGATATTGACGCCCTGACGCTGAGCGAGGCGTCGGGGCTGCCCTACAGCCCCAAAAACGAATGTCGAATGCGCGCCTGCGGGCATGATTTTCACCTTTCCGCGTTCCTCAGAGTGTGAACACGCCCTCGAAGCAACATGGCGGCCTTGCAACGTCTGTCAAGCGTTTGTTCCAGAACATGCCTCCCATCAATCACATGCTGATCTCCCCGTCTATACAAAGCCCTATAATTTTGCTATATTTTCTCCATGAATACATCTATTTCACGCTCCCAGGCGTGGGAGCTTCTGTGCAAATACAACAAAGATCCGTTCCATGTGCAACATGCGCTTACGGTGGAAGGGGTGATGAAATGGTACGCGAATGACCTCGGTTTCACCGAAGACGCCGAATACTGGGGCATAGCGGGTCTCCTTCACGATATAGACTTTGAACAGTACCCGAATGAGCATTGTCTCAAAGCGCCGGAACTGCTCCGCGCCGGCGGCGTTGGCGAAGACCTCATTCATGCGGTCGTCAGCCACGGCTATGGGCTTACCGTTGATGTGGCGCCTGTTCACCAAATGGAAAAAGTCCTTTTTGCGGCTGACGAGCTTACCGGCCTCATCTGGGCGGCCGCCATCATCCGCCCTTCAAAAAGCGTACGGGACATGGAGGTGAAGTCCGTCAAGAAAAAGTACAAGGCGGCGAATTTCGCGGCGGGCTGTTCGCGTGACGTTATTGAGCGGGGAGCCGCGTCGCTCGGGTGGGAGCTTGACACGCTGATCGAAAAAACCATTCTCGCCATGCGCTCCTGCGAGGCGGATGTCAACGCCTTTATGAAAGGCGTTTCCCAAAACGGCTGAACAGATAAATGGAAGGCGGCGTTCATGCTGGAAGCGTTGAGAAAAAAAGCGGTTGTCGCCATGTCTGGCGGAGTTGACAGCTCCGTCGCCGCCGCGCTTATGAAAGAGCGGGGTTTTGAATGCGTCGGCGTCACCATGAAATTATTCGCGACGGAAGACATCGGCGGTATTGAAGAGAGCGGCCGCTGCTCTGGAACAGCAGGCTGCGCTTCCCGAAAAACCTCCAGCTATCGCGGCTGCTGCTCTGGAACAGCAGGTTGCGCTTCCCGAAAAACCTCCAGCTATCGCGGCTGCTGTTCCTTGAATGACGTGGAAGACGCCCGGGCCGTGGCGTTCCGCATGGACATGCCCCACTATGTTCTCAATTTTTCCGATGAATTCAAAACCTTTGTCATCGACAATTTTATAGAAACGTACCGGAAAGGCGCCACGCCAAACCCGTGCATCGAATGCAACCGGCGCATCAAGTTTGAAAAACTCCTCCTCCGCGCCCAGCAGATTGATTTTGACTATATCGTGACCGGTCATTACGCGCAAATAGAGCGGTCGGGCGGCAGATTCTTGCTGAAAAAAGCGGCGGACAGCAAAAAAGATCAGAGTTACGTGCTGTACGCCATGACGCAGGAGCAGCTTAAACGCGCGGTTTTTCCTTTGGGAGGGCTTGCCAAGCCGGAAGTGCGGGATATCGCCCGCGCCTTCGGCTTCATCAATGCGGCAAAACGGGACAGCCAGGACATCTGCTTTGTGCCGAACGGCGATTACGCGGAATTTATCGAGAGCTATACCGGCGTTTCTTCGCCCAAAGGCGCTGTCATTGACAAAGACGGCGCTATCCTCGGCGTCCACCGGGGCATAGTCCGCTACACAATCGGGCAGCGCCGGGGATTGGGTCTCGCGTTTAACAGCCCCCGCTATGTTGTCGCAAAATCCGCCGAAAACAACACCATCACGCTGGGAGAGGAAAAAGACCTCTACGTTAAAACGCTTGTCGCGGACGACGTAAACCTCATCGCAACTGACGCTCTCGACCGTCCGTTGCGCGTTACGGTGAAAACCCGCTACCTCCAGAAAGAGCGGCGCGGAACGGTTGAACAGACAGCGCCGGATGCCGTGCGCATCGTGTTTGACGAGCCGCAGCGGGCGATCACGCCGGGACAGGCCGCGGTTTTCTATGACGGAGACATTGTGGTAGGCGGCGGCACGATCAGATGAACTGGAAGCTCGCGGCGCGAGTTTCGCGTACAAAATCCCGCCCAGCCCCCGCATTCTATTGCGCCTTGTGTGTAAAAACGGTATTATATGCGCATGAAAACGATCCCCCATTATTACGATTATAACAGCGCCGAGCCTTTCAAGGCCGCAATCCTCGAAATACGCCATCTTGCCGCCGGGACTTCCGCGGTAACGCTGGACGCCACTATTTTCTATCCCGAAGGAGGAGGCCAGCCCGCTGACCGGGGCGCCATCAACGGCGTTCCCCTGCTCAATGTCATTGAAAAAGATCACGAGATTCTCCATATTATTTCACGTGAAAACGCCGAGAAACTTGCTCCGGGAATCGCTGAACTGGCGCTTGACGCTGAACGGCGCAGGGATCATACGGTTCACCATACGGGGCAGCACCTGCTTTCGGGAACGATTCTCCGCATGACCGGCGCATATACGCTTTCCATGCACATGGGAGACGAGACGTGTACCATTGATGTTGACATCAAAGACCTGCCGGCGGAAACGCTTGTTGCGGTGGAAGACGCGGCGCAAACCGCCATTGAAGAAGATCATCCGGTAATAACCCATCTCTGCCCGCCCGAAAATATCAGCGCGTTTCCTTTACGCAAGCAAATACCCCACGTTGACGAGGTTATCCGGGTGGTGGAGATACAAGGCTGCGACTTTTCGCCATGCTGCGGCACGCATCTGCGGTCAACCGGGCAAATCGGCGTCCTGCGTGTTCTTGGCGCCGAGAAGTACAAGGGCATGTCTAGGGTGTATTTCATAGCCGGACGCCGCGTCCTGCGCGACAGCCGCCTGCTTAGACGGAATGCGGACATTGTTTCCCGCGCTCTCAAAGTACCGGTGGCAGAAACCGGCGCGGGCGTACTCGCCCTGCTTGAGAAAATAAGCAAACATGAGCAAAAATTGAAATTTTTTCAGGAAGGAGACGCGATGCGCAAGGCGAAATCGCTCGCGGCGGCTTTTTCCGGCATGGAAAAAACCGGTGGAAACCCGCGTGTTGTTACGGCGAGCTTCATGGACGCCGATATGGAAGAGACGCTTCGCATAGGCAAGGCGGCGCAAAGCCTCGCCCCCGCGGTTCTGGTTCTTGCGTCGGAACCGGAGATAAAATTCGCGGCGTTCTCTTCGGTGAATGGTTTTGACCTACGCCCAACGCTTAAAACCGCGCTTGACGCCAATCACGGCAGAGGGGGCGGCGGACCGTCATTTTTTCAGGGCGTGTTTGAAAAGCTGGAAGACTTGCACGCATTTATGGCGGCGCTTCGCTGAGGAACTGTTCTTAAACAAAATGCACAGCATGTTGTTTTAATGCAGGCTGTTCCAAAACGCGCCTTATGGCGTCAGTTTTGGAACAGCTTCTTACCCCTGGAGAACATTGGATAAGCCACAAATGCCAAACCCATAAAGAATTGGCAATTTTCTCCAAAAGGCTGTTCCAAAACTAACCCGAACCGTAGGTTCGCAACCGCAGTTCGCGTTTTGGAACAAGCTCAATTGCTTGCGCAATTAGGAAATAACATGACCAAACGGTCATGTTATTTCTGAACGGTTCCTAAGACGCGCTCGTCCGCGCCCTCCGTCCGCATCCGTCCGCCCCGCTTGTATCTCCCCCTTGATTTCGTGTATGATGAGCGTATGAGCGAAATACGTATTACCTTGCAAGAAGCCGGGCTGGAAAGAGAGTTTATCCTCATCGGAACCGCCCATATTTCAAAAGAAAGCATTGACGAAGTTGCGCGGGTGATTAAAGAAGAAAAACCCGGTATGGTCTGCGTTGAACTGGATGAAGGCAGATACAAGTCCATAACTGAAAAAGAGCGTTGGGAAAAACTTGATGTCGTAAAAATTCTTAAGGAAGGCAAGGGGTTTCTTCTTATGGCAAACCTCGTGCTGTCAAGGTTTCAGAGACGCATGGGAGAAGGGCTTGGAGTCAAACCTGGCGATGAGATGAAGACGGCCATTACGGCGGCGCAGGAATCGGGCGTTCCATTCGCCCTGTGCGACCGTGAAATACAGACTACGTTGCGCAGAGCGTGGAGCAACTGCACCCTTTGGAACAAGTGCAAGCTGCTTGCGGCCCTCCTGTCAAGCGCTTTCTCAAACGAAAAATTGAGTGAAGCGGACATTGAGAAGCTCAAAGAACACAGCGAGCTTGACGGCATGATGCGTGAGCTTGCCGAATATCTTCCGCCGGTAAAAACCGTCCTTATCGACGAGCGGGATCAGTACCTTGCCGCAAAAATATGGACAAACCGCAACGGCGCCGCTGGAAGCGCCGGCGCAAACGGCGCAAACACGAAAGTAGTCGCGGTTGCGGGCGCCGGACATCTTGCGGGCGTACAGTCGCATCTCGAAAAGATCGCCGCGGGAAAAGAGACCGTAGATGTTGGCAAGCTGGAAAAAGTCGCTGGTTCAGGCGTCATTTCAAAGTTGCTGCCGTGGCTCATACCGGCTGTCATACTGGCGCTCATTGTCGCGGGGTTTCTCCGGCTCGGCGCGGATGTAAGCCTTTCCATGCTGGTACGCTGGCTTCTGCTCAACGGCTCTCTCGCGGCGCTTGGGGCGCTTGTCTCGCTGGGGCATCCGCTTTCGATTCTTGTCTCATTTTTTGGGGCGCCTATCGGCACGTTAAGCCCATTTATCAGTGTGGGGCTTTTCTCCGGCATTGTCGAGGCGGTCATGCGGAAACCCCGCGTGTCGGACGCGGAAACGCTCATAGACGATGTTTCGAGTCTTAAAGGCATTTATCGCAACCGCATCACCCATGCGCTGCTGGTGTTCTTTCTGGCGTCCCTTGGCGGGGCCGTCGGCAATTTCATATCAATTCCGGCGTTGGCAAAGCTGCTGGCAAGCTGACGGCTTCGCCGCCGCGCCCGGCGCGAAAACAGGGGAATCATCCTGGAGGCCAGTCAAGAGAACGCCCTCCAAGAACATGGATATGCAGGTGATCCACCGTTTGTCCGCCGTCTTTTTTGCAGTTGACGACAAAGCGGGCGCCATTTTCCTCGCAGCCCAAGGTTTTAGCCACCTCTTGCGCCCTATACAGGAGCGCTCCAAGGAGGGAAACATCGGCGGCTTCCGTTTCCATAATGTTTCTGATATGGCGTTTGGGAATAAGGAGGAAGTGAACCGGCGACTGGGGTGTCGCGTCATAAAACGCAAGCGTTTCATCGTCCTCGTAGATTTTCTTTGACGGAATTTCACCGCGTATGATCTTGCAAAAAATACAATCGCTCATACCGCCAGTATACCATATTCCGCCGTTCTTTCAAGTATTGAACAGTGAAAAAAGCCGCCACGCCTCCTTTTTTTCTGCGCGGGCCCTTGCATATTGCTTCAAAGCAAGGCGCCATAAATTCGCTTCCAATTCCTTCAGATACCTTTCAATGTGTGCATCAAGACGGACTATCCGGTCCCGCGGTTTCACTTCGCTGAAATTGCGTTCCTTGCCGTATCCATAGCAGCCTGTTGCGCTTGTAGGTTTTTGCGACACAAAGTGTCGCAAAAACCACGATGTATGGGTTGCGAGAAAACTTCGTTTTCTTTGGCAGTTTGCAGGGTAAAAAATCGCCTAATCAGCGATTTTTCAGGATTTTATGCGCGAAGCGCAACAAACTGCTAGGTACAAAGTAAGGGATTCATAATGTAGGCTGTTCCAAAACTAACCCGAACCGCAGGTTCGCGTTTTGGAACAAGCTCAAGACACTGAATTTTGCGCTTCTTTGCGAAATAATTAGGGTCTGTCCATAAAGTCGGTGCGCAAACTGCGTTTGCGACTTTGCGGACAGACCCCTCCATACGGCTGAAGCGGCCCCTCCCTTCATTTCCTAAACACCGAAAGGGCAATATTAATACATTCGGCCATCACTTTGGAAAGCGTGGCGTTTTTACGGTAACATAAAAAAGTTGGCCGGTAATAATTGCCTTGCAGGATGTATTTACACACCCGCGCATCATCAATATCCCGGCGGGCATCGGGCAATATGGTTAAGGCGATACCGTTTATAACCATCAGCAAACGCCTGAGCTGTTGCAAAAAAAATGGGACGAAGGAAAGATTCGCCCGCTGGAAGGCGCGCCTGAGATTTCCAGAGAAACCTTTGCCCAATGCGCAAACATTGTCGCGCTCAT
>JAIRLZ010000244.1 GCA_031259035.1 Treponema sp.
CCCCCCCCCCCCCCGGCGGCTTGTTGCATATCTTTTCCCAATGTATCCAGTTGCTTAGAAAACATGATTACCTCCAATAACTTATCAATACTATACAGTACGGAATATTATAAACATAATATTACTGGTTATTGTTTGTGTCAATTCCTCTTTGCCGCAAAATTTCACTCGTTTGAGCGAATTTTGAGAGAAGATGAAGAAAGACAGCAAAGCCTTCGCCTTATATATGCCACTGGTCTAGCTTTACAAAGAAAGCAACGTAAAAATGAACGTCTCATTTGTCCAAAAGACCACATTCACACGAACTGCGGATCACCCACACTCCGCTCGGAATTCGATGCGCGAGACAAGGATTTCCGCGATCAGGGCGGTTCCCAGTTGCAGACGTCCGCCCTACAAAGAAGCGTTGAGGGCGGCCGGATCGAGTACAAAAACGACCCGCGCATAGCGGAGGAGATCCGCATTTCCATCAGAGGAGAGGAGAAGGAGCGCGTCGCTCCTGTCAATTATCAGATCAGTAGGATTCATCCCGAAAACCCCTCGCGCTATGACGCGCAGGGGGTTTTTGCCGATAAAGGCTTCCAAGTCCTCGTCCATACCGGATGGAGTGGGACGGAACACGGCTTCCTCTGGCACGTATTTCACGATGCCGTTCTTATTCTTGTCCGGATCGGTCATGCTCCGTTCATAAATGAGGTTCATGTCCGTATCCCAAATTTTGGGAAAAATGCACGGCTGAACACGAGACATTGTGTTTCTGCCGTGAATAGGGAGATCGCCGGTCGCAATGATGATGATTCCCGTGTAGGCGGGCGCTTTTACCGGCGAGAGAGGGCGGCGTATAGGCGACGGCCTGCTGTGGCGCAACAACGCCTCGCTCATGGCTTTGAGGCTCACGGTGTACGAAACCTGCATAAAGCCCATGTCCTTTGACAAAGCGGGCGGCGTCTTGTTCGCCGGACGGCTTAACCTGCCTATATCAGCCAAATTGAGTTCTCTGCCGCTCAAAAGATCGGCCACCGTATGAGACGAATCCACCTGTATATTCAGGATGACGGGACGTATGAGGTGAAGGTACTCCTCTTCAACGATCTGCTGAGCCCGCACCCTTCCGCCCGGCAGTTTGATGTTTGCCGAAGCGAGGTTAAGCGCGGTTTGCGCCCTGATCTCCATGTCGATCCAATCAATGGAACTCTTTGTATCAAATGCCGGCTTCCCAATGGCGGTTTGCCCAATCGCAAGCTGGGCAAAGCAAACAAAAAATGGCAACAAAACCAAACGCTTCATGGCGGTTTCTCCAAATTCTCCAATCTTCCAGTTTTTCGGCGCATGGTTTTGAAAACGGCGCCTACTCTTTTATCGGCGCTTTGAGCGCCTTTCCTATACTCAACGTGTCCTGCAAATCCATATCATTAATTATTGCGAGCGTTTCCGGCCGGATGCCGTAGACGCGCGCGATAGACCAGAGCGTTTCTCCCCGTTGCACCACATGGACGCCGGTGAAATCGGCTGGAAAGGGATCGTTCACTGTCACCCCTGGGTAGGGCGGCACATCTTTGAAGGCGGGAATGACGAGCCTCATGCCGATTTGAAGGGTTTTAGGTTGCACGCCATGGTTATGTTCCATGATTTGCGCCACCGTAACTCCATAATACTTGGCAAGCGTGGACAATGTATCCCCGGATTTAACGGTGTACATATGATATTTAATCATAATGATATCGCTTCTCTCAAGAGTTGCGGCGATTTTCTCCGCATCCTCCGCCCGCACCTTCAGGTGGTAGTTTTCATCTGGAGGCGTAACGGTATAGAAAAGCTCCCGATTCGCGTTTATCAGGATTTTTTCGTCAACACCCGCATATTCGGCGACCAGCCTCAGGTCAACGGTTTTGCCCGCCCTGATCCGCGTCCATTGAACGTCTTTTGTCCAGAGAACCGGCAAGCCAAATTGACGCGGGTGTGTAAGGATATGGGAAACGGCCAGGAGTTTCGGCATGTACACCGCGGTTTCCGTTTTGAGATGGTTTTGCCCGGAAAGTTTCCAGTAATCTTTAACGCCTGCCTGCTTGAGGACTCTTTGTACGCCGCCAAGCCCCATGTTATATGCGGCAAGGGCTAAGGCCCAATCTCCCAAAGCATGGTAGTTTTCCTGAAGTTTTTCAAGCGCGCCAATGGTGGCTTTCCAGAAATCCATGCGCTCATCCATCCAATCCGTGATTTTCATGTCAAAAGGACCCATGCTGTTCCGCATGAACTGCCACAGTCCGGCGGCGCCTGACGAGCTTTTCGCGTCGCTCACAAAACCCGATTCAATGACCGGTACATAAAGCAATTCCGCCGGCAGATTTCGCGCGTCAATTTCCCGCCGGATGAACGCCAGATACGGCTGGGCGTTTGCCATAATGTTGTTGAGCCAAAGTTTGCCGCTTCTTGTGGTATACCGTTCAATGTAGCGCCGGGTGGACGGATTGTCCAGCCCGTCTATCATCGAAGGCATTGCGGCGTTGGCGCCCTTAACCAGCCGCTCAGGTATGACGGCGGCTTTTTCGCGCAAAGGGCGCGGGAAAGCCGCCGGTTCCGTTGCCGGCGCCGCTTCAGCGGCGGGCGGGAGGTCGGCGAATAAAGGCTGGGGCAAGGACAGCGCGGCGAGGAAAATGGCTGACGCCATAAGTCTGACATTAAAATCTCTCGCCATAGTACACGCCTGCCCATTCCCAACGCCCATGTATGTCGGGATTCAGGGGGAAATAAATTTTACGGAAGTAAAGATACCATGTTGAAAGGTACTGGGACCAGCCCCACGTCTTTAAGTAGGCTTCAGTTGCGTTTGAGATGGGATCCAATGCCGCCGCGTATTGCACATTGGCGCCCTGCATGAAGTCGGGCAGGTTGAATTCAGCCATGCCCGAATCATCGGCATCCTGTTCCGACCATGAGCGGGCGAAAAAATTGACCTTTGCTCGATACCGCCACAATTGCCAACTGTTGCCTGCGGCTATGGCCGCTTTTACGGTATTGACCAAGCTGGACAGGGTTTCAAACGTCCAGTCTTTTGAAGACTTGTTGAAGTCAACGAGACGCTTCGCGTACTGCTCCGCGTTGGGAAAACCCGGTACGTTTGCGCCAACGAAGGTGAGGAATTGGGTGTAGGCTTGTATGGCGAGGTTCCATTCCCCGATGTCTTCGTAGGCTTGACCAAGCAAAAAATAATCAACCGCGAGATTGGTCTGATCCGGAAAGCGCGTTATGAGTTCCTGATAATATTTGACGCGCCGCCCTGAATCGACGACGAGATCGAGCAATTGATTGAGGCACGCAAAATGTATTGACTTTCCCTGGACGATCATATCCGGGTGATTTTTAAGGATGATCTCAAAATAGAGAGCCGCCACCTGCGGCGCTTCTTGTTGGATATGGGAATAGGCGATCATGAGAAGGTAATAGACGTTGTACTGGTTGTCCGGCAGCGCGTCTATCTGGGAAGAGAGAAAGTTGTTGAGTACCGTGTACTCCTTTTGCCGCATATAGACGGCGGCTATCTCGCACACCAGTGAGAATCGCTCTTCCGCCGAAATATCCTGCCGGTTCAGAAGCGTCCAGAGATTTTTAAGCGGTTCCTGTTTTTCTTTTGCGCCGATCAAATAGTAGGGATCAACCTTGTAAGGAGCCGGACCGGCGGCGCCGGCAGCGCGGCTATCCACGCAGCCGGCCGCGGAAAAAAAATACACGGCAAGTGGCAACAATGACACAAATCGGTGTAGGTTCTTCATTATCTCCATAATATACCATATATTTTATCTTGGCAAGTGACATTTTTTGTGGTATACTATACTTATGCATACAAAGTTAAAACGCTCCATCATCGCTCAGATAGTGTTTTTTGCCGGTCTGTCGCTTGTACTGGGGGGATTTGCTTTTCTTTTGGGAAGTGACGGCGCTATCGCTCAACAATACGTGCTGTTGGCGTTTCTATTTGTGCTGGCCGGTGTAGGCGTCGCTTTTTTTGCCATCAAACTCAATAAACGGGCTCTGTATCTTTTCTTCGCTTATTTTTCAATATTAGTGGGGATTTTCCTTTTTCTGTCGGCATTGACGCTGTTTCCATTTTCTTTCAAACAAGCGTGGCCGCTCGTGGCGGTTTTTTCCGGTTTTGCCCTCATTCCCGCAGGCTGGCGGAGGTACAGGACGTTAAACATCAAATTCATAGTTCCGTCTCTAGCCTTCATTGCGCTCGGCGTATGCTTGCTTATTTTTTCGTTCCATGTGGTTCCTTTCAAATTTTCACAGTTTATGCTCCATTGGTGGCCGCTTCTCATCCTTTTGGCGGGTGTTCTTCTCATACTCCTGACTTTAGGAACAAAATCCACAAGCGAGGAAACAAAACTATGAAATGCGCCGCAGGACGCTTCCTTATCCTGCCGGCAATTTTACTGTTTTCCTGCGCAACTCAACCAGCCGTACGGCAAAATAATCCTCAATCACCGGCGCCTGTGGCGGCGCCGGCGGGTTCGGACATTCCCAAAACGCCTCCCCAAATCGGCGGAACGCCGCCTCCCATAGGAAGCGCCGTTCCGCCTCCACTACCGTCCGGCGCCGCCGCCGCCGAAATACGAGTGTTGGTGTATTCGGGGATACCTTCATCCCTACTGAAGGCGCTCGCTCTTATCCGCGACAACAACCTTTCAAACGGTGAATTTGGCAGAACCATGAACGCGGTGATTGTGTATATGCTCCAACGGCTGTATCCCGGCGTTCAAGGACAGTTTCCCACGGCGAGTCCGCCTCAGAATGCAATTTACACCAAGATTTTGCTGGGCGTCGACAAGGGCGTTTATACGGCGCCGCCTCCAAATGGAGATTATCTTGAATGCCTCCTGCCGTTTTTCGCTTTAATCAAAGGCGCGGAAGCCGTGGACGAGAATCCCGCGCGGCTGCTCACAAGCCTTCCCGATTTGGAAAAAGCGGTCGCACTCTACCCCAATGGGGTTGCGCCCCGGTATTTTATCGGATTTGTCTATGAAAAAACCGGACGTTTCACCGAAGCGCGCGCCGCGTATTCAGATGCGCTCGCCTTATCAAAGGAGTGTTATCCGGCCTCGCTCGGCTTGGCGCGCCTCATGGCTGGCGAGGGGCGATATCAAGACGCGGCGCAGACGCTGTTAGACGCGCTCATGGTTTTTCCCGATAATATGAACATCAAGCGGCAGCTTGCGATTACGTATTACGAAATGAAAGATTGGTCCAGCGCGGACGGCGCCATTGCGGAAATTGTAGAGAAAGACAGCAAGGACGGGGATTTTATACTCATGTACGCGCGGACGCTGATCGAGCGGGAGCAGTTTACCCGGTCGCAAAGACAGCTTGACGCCTATGCGCTCATCAATGCAAATAATCCAAACTATTTGTTTTTACGGGCGCGCATTCAAGCCGAAGGTTTCCATAACAGAGACGCTGCGCTCGGCTACCTCCGCGCCCTCCGCAACGCGCCTGCCATTGGGGAGGAAGCGTTGGTTTATATGGCGGAACTGCTTTTGGAATCGGATAAACAAGAAGAACAAGCCGAAGGAAAAACCATACTCGCCGGATTGCTCGACAAAGAGAATCCCTCTCTAGCCGTTGTTGAACTTGCCGTCATTGATGCGATCCGCCGCAAGACATGGGAAGAGGCGCGTCCGTATATACGGCGCCTGCTTGACGAGCGCCGTTCTTCCGCTGATTTAATGAACGCTTACACGATTGAACACGGGTTGAACAACAACGCTTCCGCTCTCGTCTACGCCCGCGAGCTGTTCCAAAAAGAGCCGTCGAACATTGAAGCGACGCTTGTCTATATTTCCGCATTGATCGATACGGGACGGATTGCCGAAGCCGCGTCTCTGATAGACGCCCGCATCAGCGCGGCCCCAGCCGGCTCCGTGAAGTCCAGCTATTATTACCTGCGCAGCCGCACAAGAAGCGGCGACGAATCCCGCTTAAACGATCTCCGTTCGAGCCTCTTCGAGTATCCCCGAAATCTGCAATCGCTTATAACCATGTTTGAGTACTACCATAAGCAGGGCGACCGCCGCGCTTTGTACTACTTGAAACAAGCGCTCGCCATTGACCCGGATAACCCGCGGTTAAAACGGTATGAAAAAGAATATTCAAATTAATGCGAGCGATGCCGCTCTTAGGAACTGTTCATAAATAGAATGCACAGCATTTTGTTTTAATTGCTTACGCAATTAGGAAATAACATGACCAAACGGTCATGTTATTTCTGAACAGTTCCTTAGTGTATTGAGCCTGTTCCAAAACCAACCCGAGCGTAGCTCGCTGAACGCAAGTTCGCGTTTTGAGACAGGATAAGCTTTCAAATGAAATAATGGCGGACGCCATAGCCGCTGAGACTGGAGCGAAAAACCGTCTGCTCCATGCCGTTCATACCATAAGCGCGCGGGATTTTGACAGAGGCGCAACCTATCTGGAATTGATGATCCGTAATGGAGACGCCGTACGGGAGGCGTTGCGGTAAATTAAAAAAGTTAAGAAATAGGAACCTCCGGTTGAGTTTCCAGAGGTTCCCGCATTGTACGAAAATTATACTCCGACAACCGCTTTGACTTGGGGAATTTTCTCGCGGAGGTAGTTTTCAATTCCCATTTTCAGCGTCATTTGCGCCATAGGGCAACCGCCGCACGCTCCGGTCAGTTTAAGCGATACGGTTCCGTCATCTTTGAAGGAAACAAATTCCACGTCTCCACCGTCAGCTTGCAGCGAGGGGCGCACATCATCAAGCGCGGCTTTTACTTGTTCTTCTAACATGGTACTCTCCTATAAATACTATAACAATTTTTACGCGTTTCGGCAAGTGGATTGCCAAAATGGGGGACTATCGCCTTCGAATCAGAGTCCCTGAAACGCTTCGGGGCGTTCGCACGAGCTTTTTACGGTGTAATACACGCCGGAAGCCGCCGCTTCGTAAATTCCATGCATAACATCAAGTACATGGCGCGCCATTTCTCCTGAAGCGCGATGGGGCGAGCCGTTTGCGATGGCTTCAGCCATGTCAACGACCCCGATCCCCCGCAGATTTGCGCCGCCATGCCAGTCGTCAGGGTCTTTGCAATCATCCACGTGATGCATGACAAGGGGGATTTCAGACCACGTTTCCGCGCGGAAACGCCGAACCAGCGCCACGCCGCGAAACGTATTGGGATCAGGGAGGCGGAGCGTACCTTCTGTGCCGTACAACTCAATGTACGGCAAGGAATGCGACCATACGTCAAAACTGGTGATAAGCGTTACAACGGCGTTATTCACAAAATCAAGCGTGGCGGCGACATGGGTGGGCGTTTCCACAGCGACAACCGTTCCGGCGAGCGGCTCGCTCGTAACAACGCGAGTCTCAAAACCCTTCCGCACGGAACCGGACACACGCGCTATCGGCCCCAACAGGTTGATGAGCGCCGTAAGGTAATAGGGTCCCACATCAAAAAGAGGTCCGCCGCCCGCTTTATAAAACGCCTCAGGAGATGGGTGCCACGCTTCCACGCCGTGATTCAGTACAAACGCGGCGCCCGCCAAGGGACGCCCGATCCAGCCGTCGTCAAGCAATTTGCGGCACGTCCGCATACCCGCGCCGAGAAACGTATCCGGCGCGCACCCGACCCGCGCCTTGTTTTCCGCGGCGCTTTTCAAGAGCGCCGCGGCTTCTTCCCTCGTTATACAGAGCGGTTTTTCGTTGTACACATGCTTGCCCGCTTGTACCGCGGCCATTGCGAGTTTGTAGTGCTGATCCGGCGCGGTCAGATTGAGAATCAGGTCGACGTCTTCCGCGTTGACAAGCTCCTCAAGGGTGAGTACGCGCTGGATATGCCAGCGTTCCGCGGCTTTCTCAGCCTTTTCCCGCGTCCGGTTGGCGATGGCGGTCGCCGTGAGCTTGCCGCTAAAGACCCCCGTCATATTGCGCAAATATATGTCGCTGATATTGCCGGCGCCCGCGACGCCGATACGTAACTTGTTCATAGGAAAAGTATACAGTATTACAAACAAAGTGGGAATGGGACGGCGAAGATGGCAAAGAGAAAATAGGGAACGCGGACATGTATCCTCCGTAATTTTCACCCTTCCACGCTCTGTTCTTTTTTACTATTCTCGCTGGATTATTCGCAAGTTGTCATTGATGAATACGCTCCTATTGTCGCCCTCACATTGTCTCTCGTTTCTATAAAACTATGTGTAACGCAACCGGTTCGTACGCCTCAATGCTATTGTTTTCTCCATGAAAATGGATGGCAAGCCCGTCTATATGATCTACGTGTCGGGTCGCCTTCTCTTTTTGTTCCATCTGTTCTTGCCACCGCTCTCAGCCATTGATGATGGCATTGACAAGGCGTCCGCGTCCCGGTATCCTTTGTGGAGGACGGCAGTTTGACCATCAGCGAGATACTAAACGAACAAGCCTCACGGCGCATTCTCATCCTTGACGGCGCGATGGGTTCCCTCATTCAATCTTTTGGATTGACCGAAGCGGATTTCCGGGGGGAGCGTTTCGCTTCCCACACGGACGATCTGAAAGGATGCAACGACATCTTGTGCCTCACCAAGCCCGGTGTTATCGCCGCGATCCACGATCAATACTTGCAAGCGGGCGTGGACATCACCAAGACGTGCAGCTTTTCGGCTAACGCACTGTCCCTCGCGGATTATGGCGTGGCGGAACTCGCCTATGAAATAAACCGGGCGGCGGCTTCGATTGCCAGAGAAACGGCGGATAGGTACGCCTCCATAGAAAAACCCCGTTTTGTCGCGGGAAGCATGGGGCCAACCTCGAAAAGCGCGGCCATCTCGCCCGACGCCAACGATCCCGGCGCGCGTTCCATAACATGGGATGCGCTTGAAGCCGCCTATTACGATCAGGCGCGCGGGCTGCTGGATGGCGGCGCGGACATGTTGCTTGTTGAAACGATCTTCGACGCCCTGAACGCCAAGGCCGCGCTTGCCGCGATCATGCGCCTGCGGGAAGAGCGCCGCGTTGACACGCCGGTTATGGTGTCGGCGACTATATCGGGGCCTTCGGGCAGAATACTGTCCGGCCAAACCATAGCCGCTTTCTGCGTGTCCATCGCCCACGCCGAACCGTGGTCAATAGGGCTTAACTGCTCCTTTGGCGCGGACACGTTGCTGCCCTATGTCAGGCGCATCGCCGCGTCCGCGCCTTGCCTCGTGAGCGTTCACCCCAACGCAGGACTCCCGAACCTTTCGGGAGGCTACGATGACACGCCGGAAATCATGGCGGACGTTCTCGACGCTTATATGCGGGAAGGGTTGCTCAACATTGCGGGCGGTTGCTGCGGTTCCACGCCCGCCCATATCGCCGCCATCGCCGAAAGAGCGAAAGCCCACGCGCCGCGCATCGCTCCCACACTCAAGCCGTGTACGGCGCTGTCCGGGCTTGAGGCGTTGCGTGTGGAAGCCGTCGAGCCATTGCAAGGAGAATACGCCATCGTCCCTATTGGCGAACGTACAAATGTCGCGGGCAGCCGTAAATTCCTCCGGTTGATAAAAGAGGCGAACTTTGCGGATGCCGCGAATATGGCCCGCGAGTCCATAGCCGCGGGCGCGCGGATCATTGACGTGTGCATGGACGACGCCCTGCTTGACGCGAAAGCCGCTATGAGGCGATTTTTGAATTTCGCGCTCTCCGATCCATGCATAGCGGCGGTTCCCGTGATGATTGACAGTTCCAACTGGGATGTCATTGAAGAAGGTCTCAAGTGTATTCAGGGAAAGGCGCTGGTCAACTCCATAAGCCTTAAAGAAGGCGGCGCGGCTTTTCTTCGCAAGGCGCGTCTTGCGCGGCGTTACGGCGCCGCGGTTGTGGTGATGTTGTTCGACGAAGACGGACAGGCGGCTGAGTACGAACGGAAGACGGCTGTTGCGGAACGCTCGTACGCGCTTCTCATCCAAGACGGGTTTCCGGCTGAGGACATTGTTTTTGATCCGAATGCGCTTTC
The DNA here is from genome assembly GCA_031259035.1 of Treponema sp. Classification (GTDB taxonomy): domain Bacteria; phylum Spirochaetota; class Spirochaetia; order Treponematales; family Breznakiellaceae; genus JAIRKH01. The sequence continues at coordinate 9,999 of JAIRLZ010000244.1, forward strand.
CATCGCGACCGGCATTTCTGAGCATGACGCCTATGCGCTTGACTTTATCCGCGCCTGCGCGTGGATAAAGGCGCATTGCCCGGGCGTACAAATATCTGGCGGGATTTCAAACCTCAGCTTCAGTTTTCGCGGCGCCGACGCGGTGCGCGCCGCGTTGCACGCCGTGTTCCTGCGCTACGCCGCCGAAGCGGGGCTTACCATGGCAATTGTGAATCCGGCTTCGCTTGTTCCCTGCGCCGGACTTGACCCTGACTTGCGAACCGCCGCCGAAGACGCGATCCTCTGCCGCGCTCCCGCGGCGGGCGTCCCGGCGGCTTCGGAACGCCTGCTTTCGCTCGCCCTCTCACGCGCCACTGCGAGGATACCGCGCTCGCCTTCATCGTCCGGCGACTCATGGCGGGAAAACGCGCGATCTGAAGAAGAGCGCATCGTCTACGCGCTGGTTCACGGCATTGACACGCACATTGAAGCCGACGCGCTTGCTTTGGCTGGCAAGAAACAGGAAGGCGGAATGTCCGGCGAGAAAGCCGCGCTTGAAATCGTGGAAGGCCCTCTCATGGAAGCTATGGGGAACGTAGGCGTTCTTTTCGGCGAGGGCGGACTTTTTTTGCCGCAGGTCATCCGCAGCGCCCGGGTGATGAAAAAGGCGGTCGCCGCGCTGGGGCCTTTTTTCACGCAGGAAACAAATGGCGGGGAGCATGACCGCGCCACAAGCGTCGGCGCGTCGGCGTTCCCCTACAAGCAAGGAAAAAAAACAAAAATCCTCCTTGCGACGGTCAAGGGCGATGTCCATGACATCGGCAAAAACATAGTCGGTGTGGTACTCGCCTGCAACGGCTATGAAATCATCGATCTCGGAGTCATGGCGCCCTGTGAAAACATACTGGAGGCGGCCGTCAAGGAACGGGTTGACATTATCGGGCTTTCCGGGCTTATCACCGCGTCTTTGAACGAAATGACAACTGTCGCCAGAGCAATGGAGGCGCGGGGATTCACCATACCGCTTTTCATCGGCGGCGCCGCGGCGAGTCGGGCGCACACCGCCCTCCGCATCGCGCCCGAATATTCCGGGCCGGTTGTCTACTCAAGCGACGCCGGCCACGCCGCGGCTGCGGCGCGCTCCATGCTCTCGGAATCCGAGCGGCCCGCGTTCTTGGAAAAGCTGAAAAAATCGTATGAGCAAGCCATTGAAGAGGAGAAGCGAAAAACAGAGCGGAAACAGAGGGCGTTCATCCCATTGGAAGAAGCCCGGAAAAACCGGTTTTCCGCGCCCGCTTTTGTTCCAAAACCTAGACAGGAAGGCGTCCGCGTCTTTACGGCGTATCCCATAGAACGTGTCATTCCGTACATCAACTGGAACGCTTTCATTTCCTCATGGGACATGTCAAAAGGTCCGCGCAAGGAGAAGGAAAACCTGCTTCTTGACGCGAAGAGGCTGTTGCGCCGCGTCGTGGAAGAGCGCCTCCTGACGCTCAAAGCCGTCGCCGGCTTTTTTCCGGTTGCGGTGGAGCATGAGGACGTGATCATTTCCGCGCATACGCAGGCGCGTTTCCATTTTCCCCGCAACCGTGAGCGACAGAAAGCGGGCGTTCCCAATCCCAGTCTGGCGGATTTCATCGTCCTTGGCGAAAGGAACGATGAAAAAGGGGAAGGCTGGCTCGGACTTTTTGCGCTCAGCGCGGGATTTGGCGTAAAAGAGGCGCAGTCGGCGTTTGCCCTGCGTTATGACGACGGCGCTTCGCTCCTCATAGCGAGCCTTGCCAACGCGCTCGCCGAAGCCTTCGCCGAAGAGTTGCATTGTCGTGTCCGCAAGGAGTTGTGGGGCTATGCGCCGGACGAGCGGCTTGCTCCGGAAGAGGCGATTGCCGGCAAGTATCAGGGCATCCGCCCCGCGTTCGGCTATCCCGCAGCCCCGAACCTCGCGGACAACCGCACCGCCTTCGCGGTTCTTCAGGCGGAAAAAGCCATCGGCATAACGCTGACCCCTTCCGCCATGATGACGCCGGAAGCCTCGGTCTGCGGCATGTACATCGCCCATCCGGGCGCGTATTACTTCAGCGCCGGGTGAAAAGCGCAAGACGCCTGTTATGCGAAATAGGGGCTAACATTGGTCGGAAAAATAAGTTGATAGTGGAGGCTTTCCCAAAACTAACCCGAATATAGTTCGCGTTTTGGGAAAGGCTCAACAGTGTTCTATTTTGTTCCGCTTGCTTGTCCCCGGCGGATAATGGCACACCCGAATCGGAATGCCGGTTTCATTTGATAACCTATGCGGCTCATAGTTCCATCGCCTCCTTTGCGAACCGTTAGAACCTCGGCCATCCGCAAGGATCTGCATATATTCCGCTTGTGGATATGCCGCGCTGTCTTCCGTCTCCCGCCATGCCCGTATGAAGGCGACGGCAAAACCGCTGGCGTCATGGTCGGTTCCCGCATTGACAAAGGCGCTCTTTGCCTTCAGTTCGGTGTGGGAGCCGGCGCTTCAGGCCATTTAAAAATATTCCGTAATATGCTGGGGGCGGAGAGTCCACACCTTGCGGAGCGTTTCCATGTCGCCGGGCGCTTCAAGTCCGGTTTGTTTTGACAAGAAGGCGTTTTCCAGCGTACGGCAGCCCACAACCAGTTGGCTCAACGCGGCGACGGTACACTTCATGTCCGCGTCTTTTCGCGTAACCGAGACGCGGCTGCCTTCGGGCGCATATTCAACCAGAAAGCGGCGTTGATTGGCGCTGATATGCGGATCCACGACATCGATCACGAACTGTCCCTCGCCCGCGGGACGGCGCATACGTTCAAGCGCCGCCCGCACGTTGATGACGCGCGTCATGTCGCGGGGAATAATATGTTGTTCAACCGCCCACATGTCGGAAACAAAGTCAAACGGATCGATGAAGGAGGGCATAGCCCACGTAAAGCTGTCGTATTGGGAACGCACATTGCGCACAAATCCCAGCGCGCCGTACAGGCCCTCTTTGTCAACAAAGGCAAGCTCTTTTACATCCATACGGTCGTCGTCCCCATCCTTTTCATCCTGATACTTGATGTATGATTTCGGCTTGCCTTCATCGTTGTACCATAAATAGAGAAAAACGCCCGTTGAATAGGGATCGCTGTTGGTGAAGTTCCGCCACGCGCGGTTGTCCGCCCAATAATCGCGGCAAATGCCGTGATTCAGGTTTGCGATGTAGGCGCGGTGAATCGCGTTGAGATCGGAGGAGTCGTCTCCGGGGAAAATTTGTACAAATTGTCCGTGAGGCTTCAGATAGGCGAATTCGTTTGTGGGAATGCTGACCTTGTTGCGGACGCAGGCGAGCTCATAGCCGAATTGCCGGTAAAAGGCGTGAGAGAAAGGAGTGAGACTGGAAAAGACGACGCCTTTTTCATAGGCTTCCGGCAGCAGTTTCTCAAATATCAGCTTGACGCAGCCCTTGCTTCGGGCTTCCGGCAGGACGCCGACTCCGCCGATGCCGGACATCTTCACGTTCTGATGGTCAAACCGCATGAGAAACTGGACTTCAACCAAGCAGCCTTTGATCGCGCCGTTTTCAACGCACGCCCACGTCCATTCCGGCGGATTTTCCAGCGTGTCTTTCGCATCCTCCTGTTCGCCGTACTGTTCGCGTTCATTAAACGCGATAGTCCAGATTTTCCGGCATTGAACCATCTCATCCGCCGTTATGCGGCGTATTTCCATCATAAACCTCTCCTTTTCCCTGAAACAAATTGAAACGGGCGCATCTACAGATCGCGCGCCGCAGTATAGTTTGCCGCATTCTGCGAATAAATGAAAGAGGCGAAGATGCATCCTTTTTACAAAACGTCTGTTCACCGTCCCCCTTGTTTCAAACGCGCAAAGAGGCTACTATCTTTATAGGAGAACATGAATGAACAACAACCCCGTTGACAACCCCGTCGCCGCCTACCTGTCGTCTTCTTCCCCGGATGCCATTAACACCGCTTTTTTGGCGTACCTGTGCAATTTGTGGGAAACCGCCAAAGCCGCGCCCGAAATCGCGGCTTCTATTGTCAAAGAACTGGAGAATCAGCGCAAGCGCATCAAACTCATCGCAAGCGAAAACTACTGCTCAATGGCCGTGCAGCTTGCAATGGGAAACCTGCTCACCGACAAATACGCCGAGGGTATGCCGCGCCGCCGCTTCTATGCGGGCAATGAAAATGTAGACGCAATCGAGACGCTCGCCGCCGAGGAAGCCCGCGCACTCTTTGGCGCGGAGTACGCCAATGTCCAGCCTCACTGCGGCGCGGACGCCAACCTGCTCGCCTACTGGGCCATACTTTCCGCCCGGGCGGAAGCGCCGTTGCTGGAACGATTCGCTGTCAAAGACCTCTACACGCTCACGGACGCCCAATGGAAGGAGGTGCGGGAGACGCTCGGCGGCCGGAAGCTGCTGGGGCTGGATTATTATTCCGGCGGACACCTTACCCACGGGTACCGGCACAATGTTTCCGGGCGCATGTTCGACGCGCATAGCTACACGGTTTCCAAAGAGACGGGCTTGCTTGACTACGACGCCATTGAAAAACAGGCGCTTGAAATAAAGCCTTTTATCCTCTTGGCCGGGTACTCGGCGTATCCCCGAAAAATCAACTTCCGCCGTATGCGGGAAATCGCGGACAAGGCGGGAGCCGTATTCATGGTCGATATGGCGCACTTCGCCGGACTCGTCGCTGGAAAGGTTCTTGCCGGCGACTACGATCCCGTTCCCCACGCCCATGTCGTCACCACCACGACCCACAAGACCCTTCGCGGGCCGCGCGCGGGATTGGTGCTTTCCACCAAGGAATTCGCCGAAGCTCTGGACAAAGGCTGCCCGCTCACGATGGGAGGCCCGCTTCCCCATGTCATAGCGGCGAAAGCGGTCGCGTTCCGCGAGGCGAGCCGCCCGGAATTCCGCGCGTATGCGAAGCGTATCGTTGAAAACGCGAAAGCGCTCGCCGAAGCGTGCGTCAAAAACGGGCTTGACGTGCTTACCGGCGGCACGGACAACCACCTGTTTCTCGTGAACGTCCGCAGTCTCGGACTTACGGGCAGGCAGGCGGAAAGCGCGCTCCATGAGTGCGGCGTCACCGTGAACCGGAACAGCCTTCCTTTCGATCCCAATGGCCCATGGTACACGTCGGGACTGCGCGTTGGCGCCGCGGCCGTCACAACACTTGGCATGGGCGCGGCGGAAATGGAGGAGATAGGCGGCGTCATCGCGCAGACGCTGAAGAGTACCACGCAGGCGCCTGACGCCAAAAATCCGGCGAAAAAAAGCAGGGCGAGATACGTTATAGCGGAAAAAGCCAAATCCGAAACCGCGTTGAGGGTTAAGGAGTTGCTTGACAGATTTCCGGTTTATCCTGAGTTAGACTTAAATTTTCTAAAACAAGCGTTTACAAAATAACGTCTTATTGATATAATAGCAACCTAATCTATCTTTATCATAGCTTGGCGTTTGGGTTGTGTTTTTATAGTGTAAATTTTAGGAAAGGAGAATTGTATGCGATTAAAAGCGAGACTAACCATAGTTGTTGGTTTATTGGTGGCTATTTTTGTGGCGGGGGTTGCGGTTATATTGTTGTTGCAGGCAAGAGCCATGCAAACAACCGCGGCAATGCAAAATATGGAAAATCTCACCGGTATGTACGCCGAGCAAATACATTCGCGGTATGACAGTTTTTTCAGCATGGCAAAAGCTGTATCAAATATCTTGGATTCGTACGAAGGCGTTCCTGTTGAAGATCGGAGGGATCGTTTTAGTACGGTTCTTAGGGGCCTCATGGAATCGAATCCCGATTTTTTGGGGATGTTCTGTATGTGGAAGGCAAACGTACTTGAAGGCGATGACGCGGCGTATGCCAATACCGCAGGAGCCGACTCAAGCGGACGGTACATGCCGTGGTTTGTAAATGTGTCGGGAACCATTGAAGAGCGCTTCCTCTCAGAGTATGAAATGTACAATGACGTGGTGGCCAACATGGAGAATCAAAATCCGATTATAAGCCTCCCTTATTACACCCGGACGGCGAGGGGAGAGGAACTATCCATCAGGATTTGCTACCCCATCATTGTAAATGGCGTGATTGTTGGCAGGACCGGTATAATGATTGATGTAATCAACTCTCAGTCTATTATAGAGGGCATAAAGCCCTATGGAGAGGGAGGAAGGGCGATTCTCTATGCAAACGACGGAACCATAGTGGCGCATTACGACACCTCTATGCGCGGGAAAAAAATCACCGACTCCCAATCGGCGAGCATATTGGGCGATAGCGCTCTTACTATGGCTCTGGAAGCGCTGAGAACGGGAAAGCCCTCTTTCGGAGGGGCGCAAGGGCGGCTCTTTCAGATGTACCCGTTCTATGCCGGAAACAGCCTCACCGGAAGGGTGGCGACTCCCTGGATGTTGCTTGCTTCAGTGCCGGAGCATGAGGTGTTCGCCGCGGTTGACGCTTTAACAAAAATAGCGATTATAATTATTGGCGTCGCGATTATTATAGCATCGGGGATTGTATTCTTTGTGGTGGAAACCTTTATAACCAGACGGCTTGTCGTGGTCGCCAACGCGGTCAAAGACATTTCCGAAGGCGAGGGAGACCTTACGCGGCGGCTCGTGATACACAAGGACGACGAAATCGGCGCTGTGGGGAAGTACTTCAACAATACGATGGAGAAGATACGGCTTCTGGTGGTTGCGGTAAAACACCAGTCAATAACCCTGTTCGACATCGGCAACGAGCTTGCCACCAACATGACCGAAACGGCCGCCGCCATCAACGAAATCACGGCGAACATTCAGAGCATCAAAGAGCGGGTCATCAACCAGTCGGCTTCCGTAACGGAAACAAACTCCACTATGGAACAGATCTCCGTGAACATCGGCAAACTCGACGGCCATATCGACAAGCAGCGGTCGAGCGTTTCCCAATGTTCTTCCGCAATTGAAGAGATGCTTGCCAACATTCAATCCGTCACTCGCACCTTGGTGCAGAACGCGGAAAACGTCAACAAGCTGGCGAGCGCTTCCGAAGTGGGCCGCTCCGGTTTGCAGGAAGTCGCGTCCGATATTCAGGAAATATCCCGCGAATCCGAAGGTTTGCTTGAGATAAACGCGGTCATGGAGAACATCGCGAGCCAGACGAACCTCCTCTCAATGAACGCCGCCATTGAAGCCGCCCACGCGGGAGAAGCGGGCAAGGGCTTTGCCGTTGTCGCTGATGAAATCCGCAAACTTGCGGAATCTTCAAGCGAACAGTCAAAGACCATCGGCAATGTTTTGAAAAAGATAAAGGATTCCATAGACAAGATAACGAAGTCCACTGATTCGGTGTTGAACAAGTTTGAAGCCATTGACGTCGGGGTCAAGACTGTCTCGGATCAAGAAGAAAATATCCGCAACGCTATGGAAGAGCAGAATCAAGGAAGCCAGCAAATACTTGAAGCGATAAGCTATCTGAACGAAGTGACCCAGCAGGTGAAGAGCGGATCCGAAGAGATGCTCGAAGGCAGCCAGCAGGTGATTGCCGAAGGGAAGAACCTTGAGATGCTCACAGCGGAGATCACCAATGGGATGAACGAGATGGCGTCCGGCGCGGATCAGATCAATGCCGCGGTGAATCAGGTGGATGAAATTAGCGGACACAACAAAGATACCATTGATGTATTGGTGAAAGAAGTGTCAAAATTTAAGGTAGAATGATTGAGCTTGTCGCCTTTCTTGGCAATCCGGGCGTGGAATACGCCCTGAACAGGCACAACGCGGGCAGGCTTCTTGCGGAGAAGTCAACCCGGTCCTGTATTCCGTGGCAAAGAAAGTTCAAGGGGCTTTATATGGGCGTTGATGTTGAAGCGTCCGGCGGCTATGCCGCTGGCGCTTCAAAAAAAGCCCATTTTCTAAAACCAGAGACCTTTATGAATCGTTCTGGGGACGCCGTGTCTAGCGCGGCGTTTTTTTTTAAGCTGCCGGTGGAAAATATCCTGATAGTCCACGACGAGCTTGACCTCGCATTGGGAGAGGTGAGCCTTAAATTTTCGGGGGGGCTTAATGGGCATAATGGGCTTCGTTCCATAAAAGCCGCCTTCAACTCGGTGGATTTCTGGCGTCTGCGAATCGGCATAGGACGCCCGGCGGATGGTGATGTTTACAAATGGGTGCTTTCCGACTTTACGGCGGACGAAAAGCCCGCCCTGGACGCCGCTCTCGCCGCCGCTGATCGCGCTTTGACGCGGGCGCTGATTGAAGGAGCGGAGAACCTGCTGCCAGAATGGAAAAAGAAACAGGCGTACGAAGTTCAATAAGACGCGCCGGATGAAACCCTGTCACACGGATTGGCATTTTTATAAAAATG
>JAIRLZ010000247.1 GCA_031259035.1 Treponema sp.
GGAGGGCGGCGGAGTGAACCCCTATCCCGCCATAGGGCGGGACGGCGCCCACGCCTTCCAATAATCGACAAAAATAGGGCTATGCGCCGCGGCCATCCTCTTTTTTTGCGAACACCACCTTCCTAAAGCTGAACAAATAATCCGCTAAAGAAACGTATGCCAGTATCACGCAAATAACGGAAAGAACGATGACAATGTTCTTTGTAAAAAACGGCGGATCAAACCCAAATCGCGCGCAACTTTCCAGCAAAAGCGTATAAAAGCAGGTGATGATGTAGGTGACGGTCTTTGTTTTCCCTCCTTTGCGCGCTCCAATGGCGACTCCCTGCTGGGCGGCCATCAGCCGTACGAAGTTGATGACAAATTCCCGATACACGATAAGCAACAGGGCGAAAGGCGGCATATAGCCGCTCAAAGCGAGGCAGAAAAAAACCGTCACATTGAGTATCACATCACAGAACGGGTCGAACAGTTTGCCGAAATCGCTCACTTCATTGCGCTTCCGCGCAAAGTATCCGTCAAAGTAGTCGGTGATTTCCGCAAAGGCCAGCAACGGAATCAAGACAAACACCGATATTTCACGAAAACGCCCAGTCCAAACAGGAACAAAATATACCAAAAAGAAAACCGGCGCGAGAAAACCCCGCAGCCATGTAAATTTGTCCGCTAATTTCATACAAGCAGTATACCCCTATCCATCAGAATTGTGAAGCGCCGTCCGCGCCCAAAACTTCCATCACTTCATCAAGGGTAGCGCAACTTAGGCAACGGCGGACTTTTTCTTCGGCTTCTTTTCGCGAGATGCTGGTGATCGCCCGCTTGACGCCGCCTATGGCGCTTGGGCTCATGCTCAGTTCGGTTATACCCATGCCGACAAGCGCTTGACTAAGCGGGGGATCTCCGGCCATCTCGCCGCAGACGCTGATGGAAATGCCCGCCTTGAGCGCGGCGCCGGCGGTCATCTTGATCGCCCGCAAGACTGCCGCTTGATGGGCGTTCGCAAGTTCCGATAGGGCGTTGTTCCCCCGCTCGGCGGACATGATGTACTGGGATAGATCGTTTGAGCCAATGCTGAAAAAATCAACCGCCTCCGCCAGCTTGTCCGCCATGACCGCCGCCGCGGGGGTCTCCACCATTATCCCAAACGGGACGGGCCATACATGCGCAATGCCCTCCCGCTCAAGGTCAGTATGGGCGTTTGCAAGCGTTTCCTTGCAGAAGAGGACTTCTTCCACCGCGCTTATCATGGGCGCCATTATCTTTATTTTAAAACCCAGCCCCGCCCGCAGTATGGCTCGCAGTTGTCCGGTGAACAATCGCCTTTCTCTTTGGCAAAGCCGTATCCCCCGTACGCCGAGGAAGGGATTCTCTTCCTTTTCCCGCTCGATCCACACAAGGGGTTTGTCCCCGCCTATGTCAAGGGTGCGGATGGTAATCGGAGCGTTGGGGAAAAACGCCAGTATTTCTTTGAGCATGGCGGTTTGAGTCTCTTCGTCCGGCGCATTTGGACGGGAAAGAAAAAGAAATTCCGTACGTAACAGCCCAATGCCCTCTGCGTTGGATTCGGCGGCCCTTTTTGCGTCCCGCTTGTCGCCCACATTGGCGCGGACATATATTTTCACCCCGTCTGTTGTAACGGCGTTTTTCTTGCTGTCCTCAACATCCCGCTTCTTTTTCTCTTCCCAACCAGTGATCTTCTTTTTAAAGTCAGCCTGTGTCCGCGCGTCGGGGTCAACCGTAACCGAACAATTCTTTCCATCAATGATGACAAGCGTTCCATTTTCTACGCTTTCATCAAGGCGATAGCCCGATATGCCCGGAATGCCAAGCGCTTTGGCCAGAATCGCCGCATGGGATGTCGCGCCGCCGGTTTCGCTCAAAATGCCGCAAATCCTGTTTTCAAAGCGGACAATCATGGAAGGCTGCGCTTCCTTGACGGCAAGGATGATGTCGCCGAAATTTTCAGACTCCGGTTCGCCCTGTCCGGTGAGAACGGCACGTACACGGGAAGCCACATCATTGATATCAGCCGCCCGTTGCGGAAGGTAGTCGCCAGGCAGTTTCCGGTACTCCAGCGCCAGTTTGTTCATTTTTTGCTGATAAAGATATGCGGCGTCTAATTTTTCCGTGCGTATAGCTTTCTTCACCTCATCAAGGAAGTCTTCATCCATCAGAATAAGTTTTTGCGCATTGAAGACGCCGGCCTCATCAACGTGTCCATTTTGCATAAGGCTCGCCTCGCGCGCCTCAAGTTCAACGCTTACGCGCTCAACAGCGGAATCAAGACGGCGGACTTCCGCATCGGCGTCGCTTATCGCGGTTCTTTGACAAGGCGCAGCCGCGCCTTCGCGGTACAGGCGCCCCATCGCCATTCCCGGCGCGAGAGACAACAGTTTGGTTTGGACGTTTGCGTCAGTTTTAAGAGTGGCGGGCGGCTCGCCGAAGTTGTCTTCAGCAAGTTTTCGAATAGCGCCCAGCGCCTGTTCCGCGTCCTCTCCAGATATCCGCACTTCAACCTCGTCTCCGAGCAGTATGCCGAGCAAGGCGAGTTTATTGACGCTTCGCGCCGATTCCGGACCCTTGTTCCGGCTGGCATTCTTCACCCTTATAACTGAGTGAAACGAAGATGCGACGCTGGCAAACAGTGAAGCGGGACGGGCGTGGAGTCCGTTTTTGAGGCGGGCGACAAATACATACGATACATAGGCGCCCTCATCTTCCGCCACGGATTCCACCTGACCTGCCGCGGCATCACCCAAGTCGACCTGTTTCGGCATCAAGGCCGCGAGGGCTTCCTGCCTGACAATGTCAAGGCTGGCGGCGGATATCTGCACTGCGGCGGAGACAGCGCCTTCAACAAGGGGGGCGGAGCAGAGGTATATG
>JAIRLZ010000264.1 GCA_031259035.1 Treponema sp.
CCCCCCCCCCCCGCCGCCCCCGCCCGCCCCGACAAGAAATCACCTGCGCCGCATTGCGTTGCGCCGTTTGGTGAGAGTAGTCTTTTGTTGTCAATCGTTGGCAGATTCTTCATTTGAAAATAGGATAGCATGGTTTGAAAAAAGATGCAAGAGGAAAAAGGTATAAAATTATAAAATACACACGATGGATATGTGGTATGCGCATGACCGGCGTACAACCAGCGGCGCCTTCCATTCAAGCAGTCGGTTTTAGCGGTGGCTGTTGACTGGGCCTGTTCCAAAACCGCGCCCCCGGCCATGCCGGGGCCGTTTAGCGCACAGTCAATTAGTTTTGGAACAGCCTATCCTGATAGTTTCCTTTGTTAGGGGCTTGCTTCTTGCGAGAGACATGCTATACTACTCCTGTCTTGTGGGACGCGCGGGAAATCAACGCTTGATGAGAACCGTCAAACGCGATGTCAGCCAGGCGGCTGTGAGGAGGTTGTTATGTTTATAGCGCAAACTGTGTTAATGGGGGCCGGCGCGTTCACCGTCGTGACGCTGCTGGTTTTGATATTCCGTCTGCGGCGCATCGTGCCGTCAAATATGGTGCATATCCTGCAACGTTCAAAATCAACGGTGAGTTACGGTGTGGGCATGAAGGCGGGCAACACCTATTACAAGTGGCCCGCGTGGATGCCGATTCTGGGCGTTACGGTGCGTGAGCTGCCGGTAAGCAACTTTGATCTTGATCTTGAGCGTTACGAGGCGTACGACAAGAATCGTCTGCCTTTCACGGTCGATGTGAAGGCGTTTTTCAGAATTGAGGACACCAACGCGGCAGCGCAGAAAGTGGAAAACTTGTCCGAGTTGAAAGACCACCTTAAAGGCATTGTGCAAGGTTCGGTCAGAAGCATCATGGCAAAGAGCGACCTTGAGTCAATCATGGAAGAACGCTCAATTTACGGCGAGCAGTTTACCAAAGACGTGCGGGACGAGCTTGCCGAATGGGGCATCATTCCTGTGAAGAACATTGAGCTTATGGACATTCAGGACGCCAAAGATTCAAACGTCATCGTCAACATCATGGCGAAAAAGAAATCTGAAATAGAAAAAGAATCCCGCGTTACGGTTGCGGTTAATATGCAGAAGGCGCGAGAAGCGGAAATTGAATCGGCAAAAGAGATCGAGGTGAAAAAGGCCACGGCCGACCAGTCCGCAGGCGAAGCGCAGGCGAAATCAAAGCAAGCCGTGGGCATCGCCCAGCAAAAGTCCGAACAGGCGGTCGCTGAAGAAAAGAAGACAACCGCGGAAAAAAATATGGCGGTCGAGCAGGTCAATACGGTCAGAACCGCGGAAATCACGAAAGAAGCCGCCATAGTCGCCGCGAACCAGCGGAAGGAGACGATTAAAATCTCCGCGGACGCGAATAAATATCAGAAGGAGATAGACGCGCACGCGCAAAAGGCTGTCATTGAGATTGAAGCCGAAGCCCAAAAAAACGCGGTGCAAAAAGCTGCGGACGCTGAAAAATACCGCATTGAGCAGGTTGCGGAAGCGACGTTGGTTCAGCAGCGGAATGAGGCGAAAGGCAAGGAGGCTGTGGGGCTTGCGGAAGCCGAGGCGGAAAAAGCGAAACAGCTCGCCAGCGTTGTGGCGCAGACGACTCTTGCTAAAGATGTGGGCGAAAACAAGGAGTATCAGCAGTACCTTCTTACCATTGAGCAAATCAAGGCCGTCCGCGATGTCGGTATTGAACAGGCGAAGAATATAGGGCGCGCGGACATCAAGATTCTCGCGAACAGCGGCGATATACAGACCGGCATTGAAAAAATAAGCGACGTCTTTTCCTCAAAAGGCGGCTCGGCGCTTGCCGGCTTGTTCGAGTCCCTCAAACAGATTCCAGAAGGAGAGGCGCTGGTGCGCTCTCTTCTCTCCCGTCTTAACGGCGGCGGCGATGACAAGCCGGTTTGACCCCGCTTCAAGGAGGGGGCGCCGGCCATAGTGAGCGCGATAGCGGCAATTGCGCCGGGATCGACAATACGGCGGAATTAAGACGGCTTCAAATAGCGTTCCGGTCCCAGCGTGTACAGATTGCCGCCTCTGCTGTCGATTGCCACAATTACGGGAAAATCGCGTACCGTAAGGCGCCTGACCGCCTCGGTTCCCAAGTCGGGAAAAGCCGCCGTTTCCGCCGACATTATGCGGGACGCAAGCAAAGCGCCCGCGCCTCCGAGGGCGGCGAAATATACGGCGCCCGCTTTTTTCATGGCGGCTATCACAGCCTCTGAGCGATTCCCCTTGCCGATCATGCAACGGAGTCCCAAGTCAAGCAGGCGGGGTGTATAGGCGTCCATGCGGCCGCTTGTGGTTGGTCCCGCGGAGCCGATGATCTGCCCGTCCTTCGCCGGCGCGGGGCCCGCATAGTAGATGCAGGCGCCTTCAATGGGAAAAGGAAGGGCGTCCCCTTGATCCAACAGATTCGCAAAGCGTTTATGCGCCGCGTCCCGCGCTGTATACAGGATGCCGGAAAGCGACGCCCTGTCTCCCGCGACAAGCGCGCCCGTTTGTTCTCTTGACAGGGGCAACGTACACGCAATGCGGTTCATGCCGTTTCTTCTTCTTTATACATATCTTGTATATGTTTGATGGATGGATAAATGTCAAAAAATATATCCGTCAATTCCGGATCGAATTTTGACCCCCGCAGCTTCCGCATCTCGTTTAGAACTTCCTCTTCCCTCCACGGCTCTTTGTACACGCGGCGCGAAGATAGGGCGTCAAACACATCGGCCAACGCCACAATGCGCCCGGCAAGCGGAATTTCTTCGCCCTTCTTGCCCAGCGGCTTTCCATTTTCATCGGTTTTGATGGGTTTCTCGGCGACCGGATCGAACCAGCCCGGATAACCGGCGCCATCCCAGTTCTCGTGGTGGGTCAACGCGACATCGCGGGAAATTTCATCAAGCGGGGACTGGGGATTGCTGAACAGCGATGCGCCGTAGACCGTGTGCCGCTGCATAATGCGGTACTCCTCATCATTGAACCTTCCCGGCTTTTTTAAGATGCTGTCGGGAATCGCCACTTTGCCCACATCGTGGAGCATCGCCGCTATTCTCAGAATGTCCTTGATTTTTTCCCGCTGTACAGCCGGTATCTTATGAAGATACGCCCACCGGCCGTAGATTTCAACCGAATAGCTGGCGACGCGATTTACATGAACGCCAGTCTCCTTTGGGTCCCGTAATTCCGACATCTTTACCGTACGCAAAACCATATTTCGCGTGCTGTGCGCCCTCTGCAAGACCGAGGATGCGGTGATTGCAAAATGCGATATCACCGCTTCGTCCGTTTTTGAGAAGGGGACGATTTCACCCGATTCATTGCGGGAATTGATAACCTGTATTACGCCGACAAGCTGATCGTCAAAATTTATAAGCGGAATCGTTAATGTCGATACGGTTTTGTACTGCGATACGGCGTCGTATTGGGGATTAAACGAATATGGCGCGTCTTTTTCAATGTTGTACATGTCTGGAATATTGATCAAACGGCGGGTAAGGGCGCAGTAGCCTGAAATTGTTTTTTTATCTATAGGTAGGGAAAAAAAAGAATAAATGAGCTTCTCGCCTTTGGGCAGTTTTGCCGACAAGGTGTCATTCTGGGAGTATTTTATGGCGAGTTTTTCTATTGGTTTTTCTTTCTCAACAGAGAACTCCCGCACATAAATTGAGCCGGCGTCGGCGCGTACGATTTTTCGGGCTTCAAGCAGTATTCGTTCCAACAGGATGTCAAAATCCTGAATTTTGTTGAGTACATGTTCCAGTTGAAAAATATAGTCATAATTGATAGTATGCGTTTCCATAACCAATCTTACATCTTTAGCTCCAAGTTTAAATGATTTTTCTAAAAAAAACAAGGGGGCGCGGCGCCACATGAAAATGTTACCGAAAATGACCCATGCCTCACATTGAAAATGTTACCCAAAATACAATAAGGGCGCCTGAAGGAGGGCGTCCGAATGGGCTTAACTATGCACGAGAAACAGGCGGT
>JAIRLZ010000283.1 GCA_031259035.1 Treponema sp.
CCCCCCCCCCCCCCCCCTTACATGCCGTGATTGGCTTTTGAACGCGGCGCCCGCTCAACCGGCGGCATTCCCATCTTTTCTCAGCCCCGCCAGCATCCGCTCCAAAAGCGTGGCATACACCGGAGGCGAAGCGATGAGTTCCGAGGTGACAAACGCCGTCAGGCTTACGAGTATAAGACTGCCCATGAGGTTGAAGGCGCCGCTCATCTCTATAATGAGCGCCACGCCGGTTACCGGAGCTTTTACCACAGCCGAGAAAAAAGCCGCCATGCCAAGAATCATGTAATTCAGGTTTTGCCCGTCTGCAATAAAACCGGACTTGTAGAGCAAATCGCCCGTCAGGTCGCCGAGAAACGCGCCGCAGGTAAGAAGCGGCAGAAAAATGCCCCCCGACGCGCCGGAACCGTAACTAACCGCCGTAAAAAGCAGCTTTCCCGCAAAGAGCAGCATCAGCGTTTGCAGAGTACGGTTTTCTATGGAAAGCGATTCGATTGCACTATGTCCGCCGCCGGTACTGTCATACAGGTAAAAACAGAGTGGAATGGAGAGCAGCAATGGCAAAATAGGGCGGATAATTTGATGGATATGGAGTTTCTGGTAAAAGTCTTGAGAAAGATACAGCGAGCGTTTGAAAACATCCCCCAGCGCCGCGCAGAGTATGCCCAACAGGATTATCCACGGGATATGGCGCAAGGGCAGCGGGGTGATAGAGCGGAAATCAAAGATCGGCGCCTGCCCAAAAAAGAAACTGGCTGCCGCCGCCGCCGCCACGGAAGCGCCCATCGCGCACACCAGAGCAAGCGGCGAAAAATGCAATCGCAGTTCCTCAAGCGCGAAAAGGATGCCTGCGAAGGGCGCGTTGAACGCCGCGGAAAGACCCGCCGCGGAGGCCGCGCTGACAAGGAATGTACGCTCCGCCCAGGGGCGTCTGAAAAGGGTGAGAATTCCAATGCCCACATACGCGGCGATCTGAATCGAGGGGCCTTCCCGTCCAAGCGACAGCCCCGCGCCGAGTCCCGCAATGCCGGTGATGAATTTCAGCGGCAGTTCCGGCGCCCACGCGAGCGCCATCCGCCGCGTCAGGCTGCCTTTGATCTGCGGGATGCCGCTGCCCTTTATCATGGGAAACCGATGCGCCGCCAGTCCAAGCAACGCGCCGAGCGCCGCAAGGGCGAGCGCCCACAAAACCGTCCAGCAGGCGGGGAGCGTTTTGAGCGCGTCATACAGCCGCAGGCGGAAGATGTCGGCTTGACGCAGCGCAAAGCGGAAGCCGGCGATCACGAAACCGGCGGCCAACCCGATAATGACGCTTTCAACAACAATCGCCAGACGGGAGGGGAAATGGAATGCCGGTCTTTTCGTTTTTTTCGTCATGGGGCGCTCCTTTTCTTTCATTATAATCCATGCGGCGCATTATATCTAGCGTCTGTCGGGCCTGTTCCAAAACGCGAACTACATGTGCGAACACGAGTTCAACGAACCTGCGGTTGCGAACCTGCGGTTGCGAACCTGCGGTTGCGAACCTGCGGTTCGGGTTAGTTTTGGAACAGGCTTTTGGAGAACATCGCTCATTCTTTATAAGTTGGGCATGTGCGGTTTATCCAATGTTCTCCAGGGGTAAGAAGCTGTTCCAAAAATGCAAGGTCGCAAAGCAACCGACTTTGTGGACAGTCACTATCTAGGAGTTTGTTGCGCTTCGCGCATAAAACCTCCAAAAATCGCCTTTTCAGGCGATTTTTTACCTTGCAAACTGCCAGGCGGAAACCGCCAAGAAAACGAAGTTTTCTCGCAGCCCCTTTATCGGGGTTTTCATGGCTTTTTTCAACGAAAAAAACTATGAAAACCTACAAGCGCAACAGGCTGCTAGGAGACCGCGCCCGTTAAAAAGGGAGCGTGGAACGCCGTCCACGGATTGCGCGGATTACGAGAGCTTTTAATGAAGAAGCCGTTTTTTACGAAGCGAGCCGGTTAATAGGCGCAGGTCGCTTGATCCAGCCGGATCAAGGAACAGCGCTATATATGCTTCCCGCCTTCAAGGGTGGACGGTATGCCCCCGCGCTAAAACGCTGAAATGTCCGCGCCGTTTCCGCGATCAGCGCGGCCCTACCATGCCCGCACCCGCTCCGGCGCCAAAATCCGTACCGTCTCTCCGGGATGTTCTATCACATATATCCCGTTTTTCAGCGCGAAATCCCGCGCAGTGTCTTCGATCAACGCTCCGGCTACGGAACCGAGATATTTTCGTCCATATTGAGCGATATCCCTATACCGTCTCAGCGTTTCCAGCCGTTTGATATGATCACTCACATCAGAGAGCGTCAGCAGGGATTTAACCTCTACCGCCATAGCGTATTCGTTGTTTTCCAGCAGTATATCAATCTCCGCGAGAATACGGTTATTCGTATCCTTGACTTGGAAATTGCGGGAACTATAGGCAAAGACATAGTTCTGTTTCTTGAATTCCTCAAGAAGATTGGAGGCGGTTAGATGTTCGATCAGTTCGCCGATCCTGCTTCCCAAGCTGCCTATCTTTTGGGCGGTTTCTTTCATCTTCCGGTCAGTCTCTTTCTGCGATTCCCGCAAAATCCGGTCGGTCTCCTTTATTTGATCGGCGGTCTCTTTCATCTTCCGGTCAGTCTCCTCCCGGGATTCCCGCAAAATCCGGTCGGTCTCCTCACGGGATTCCCGCACGAGCCGGTCGGTCTCTTTCTGCGATTCCCGCAGTTCCATCAGCGCAGCCCAGACCTCCTTAAAGGTCAGGTCCATCCGCGGTTCTTGTATCAAAGCCATAAGTTTCTCCTGTCTTTAGAGCCATTCCCAAAACTGTCGCCCCGCGCGTTTTGGGAATGGCTCATAGAATAAAAAGCGTTGTGTGACCATAGAAAAAACGCTTCCCCCTGAACGTGGAATAGCCACGGCTATTTCACGCCGCCAGCGAAGCCGTTTACGCCATATTGCAATGTCCAGATATAGTGGTAGAACCCCTTGTTCGCAAGCAGCTCTTCATGCGTTCCGCGTTCAATGATGCGCCCCTTGTCCATGACGAGAATGAGGTCCGCGCCCCGGAAGCTGCTGATGCGCTGGGCGATGATGATTTTGGTGCATGGAAAGTCAAGGCTGCGGAGCTGCTCCTGAATGTACCGCTCGGTTTCGCTGTCAACCGCCGATGTGGTGTCGTCGAGAATGAGAACCGCCGGTTTCACCGCAAGAGCGCGGGCAAGGGAGACGCGCTGTTTTTGTCCGCCGGACAGCCCCACGCCGCGCTCCCCCACAAGGGTGTTGTAGCCGTCTTCCATCGCGCTGATGAAACCGTCGGCGTCCGCCTGGACAGCCCGCGAGAGTATGGAATCGTGATCAAGATCGGGTCTTACATAGGAAATGTTGCCTTCAACCGACTCGGAGAAAAGGAACACGTCCTGCATGGC
>JAIRLZ010000166.1 GCA_031259035.1 Treponema sp.
ATCCTATCATCATGGGAACAACGATATTCTTCGCCGCGCTGGTCATCATTATGAGTTTTCTGGTTGATGTTCTGTACAAGATCATCGATCCACGCATAGAACTTGCAAATGAGAATTAGAGGTGAAGTTTATATGGGTAAAACAAATATGCAAACTACACAAAACCCAATGCCCATTGATTCCATCAATGGGGGGGGGGGGGGTACCGCCGCCCCTGTGATGAAGCTGTTGTACAGGCGGCGCAAAACCAAGCGGAGGACGAGGACGTTTTCGCGTCCGCTTCCGCTGAGGAGAAAAGAGCCTTTGAGCCGCGCCATAAGAGCGTCTCATACTGGAAAGACGCATGGCGGCGGCTTCGGAAAAATTACGTCGCCCTCGCCTCCTTTGGGGTGATTATATTCCTCATGCTGTTCGCGTATATGGGGCCTCTCTTCATGGGCTATCATTACGACGAGCAGATTCGCGGAAGCGAAAACCTAAAGCCCTTCGCCTATTCCCCACAGGAGCAGGCGCGCCTCGCCGCGGGGGAGAAGGTGTTCCCCCACGTGTTCGGCTCCGATTCGCACGGACGGGATCTGCTCGTGCGCCTGATGTACGGCGCCCGGGTTTCCCTGATCATAGGCGTTGCCGCGGCGATTCTCACCTTGATGATCGGCGTTCTCTACGGCTCAATCGCGGGCTATATCGGCGGAAGGGTCGATATGGCGATGATGCGCATCGTGGATGTCATCTACTCGGTGCCGGATGTGCTGGTGGTGCTGCTGCTTGCGGTTACGCTCAAGCCCTTGCTCACCGATTTTGCCAACACCCATCAAACCAATCTCGTGGGAAGGCTTATCATCGCCCTTGGCCCCAGCATCATCGCCATATTTATAGCCTTCGCCCTGCTCTATTGGACCACCCTGGCCCGCATCGTGCGGGGGCAGATACTGCAACTCAAACAGCAGGAATATGTGCTTGCCGCCCGGGCGCTCGGCGCAAGCGACGCGCGGATCATCCTCAAACATCTGTTGCCGAACACCGTGGGTCCTCTGGTCGCCGCGACTTGCCTTCAGATACCCACGGCGATATTCCTCGAATCTTTCCTGTCCTTTCTTGGAGTCGGGGTCAACGCGCCCATGACCAGCCTCGGCTCCCTCGCTTCGGACGCGCTGGGCGGCATGTACACGTATACGTACCGGCTCATCATTCCCGCGGCCTTGTTAAGCCTTTTGATCTTGTCCTTCAATCTTTTTGGAGACGGACTGCGAGACGCCCTGGATCCAAGGCTCAAAAAATAGGGGTGTAAAGACTATGGTGGAAGCGAAAAAAGTCTTACTTGAGGTGAAGGACTTGCGGGTCTCCTTTTTTACGCCGGCAGGCGAGGTGAAAGCTGTGGGCGGCATCTCGTATTCGCTGAATTACGGCGAAGTGATGGGCGTTGTCGGCGAGTCAGGGTCCGGCAAGAGCGTTGAAGCCTATACGGTGATGGGCTTGCTTGAACCGCCTGGACGGGTTGCGGGCGGGTCTGTGGAATTTGAGGGTAAAAACATCCTCTCCTACAGCCGGAAAGCCATGGAAAAAATTCGAGGAGCCATGATGAGCATGATCTTCCAAAACCCTATGGAAAGCCTCAATCCGGTATACACCATTGGCAATCAACTGGTCAGCGTGCTGCGGGAACATGCGAAGGATTCAGGGGGCGATGGAATTTCCCTTAAAGCGGCCCGTGAAAAAGCGGTGGAGATGCTGAGACTCGTGGGCATCACCAACCCTGAACGCCGCCTCAAACAGTACCCCCATGAGTTTTCAGGCGGCATGAGGCAGCGGGTGATGATAGCTATGGGCCTTATCTGCGAACCCCGGCTTTTAATAGCCGACGAGCCGACGACCGCGCTGGACGTTACCATTCAGGCGCAGATACTGGAGCTTATGAAAGCCATTCAACAAAAAACCGGCATGGCGATCATCTTCATCACCCACAATCTTGCGGTTATCGCGGAAATCTGCGACACCGTGGCGGTGATGTACGGCGGGCGTATCGTGGAACAAGGCTCGGTGGAGGATATTTTCTACGCGCCGGTTCACCCGTACACCAAAGGATTGCTGCGCTCCATGCCCCGCCTTGATGACGAAAAAACGAAGCGGCTCATACCGATTGAGGGTTCGCCCATCAACATGCTCGATCCGAATCCGGGTTGCCCCTTTGCGCCGCGCTGCGAATTCTGCATGAAAATCTGCGTCCGACGGAATCCCGAAAAGACCCTGGTCAATCACGGCGATGATCCCAAGGGCTTCTCCTCAGACGTCCACCGCGCCGCCTGCTGGCTTCTCTCAAAAGATGGAGGAAAGCGTCCATGAAGCTCATTGCAGTTGAAGGTTTAAAGAAGTATTTCAACGTCAAGGCGGGCTGGAGAAAAACGAAACAGATCCACGCGGTTGAACAGGTTTCCTTATATATTGAAGAAGGCGAAACCTTGGGACTCGTGGGAGAATCGGGTTGTGGAAAAACGACTTTCGGGCGTACCTTGCTGCGCTTGTACGAACCGACCGCAGGAAAGATATTTTTTCGCGGACAAGACATCACCCATGTTGAGATGCTTCCCTACCGGCGGAAGATGCAAATTATTTTTCAGGATCCTTCCTCTTCCCTGAACCCCCGGATGACGGTCGCCGAAATCGTGGGCGAACCCATTGACATCCACCGCCTCGCGTCATCGGCGCGGGAGCGGAGGGATCGCATCAATTCGCTTTTGTCGCGGGTTGGACTCAACAGCGAACACGCGAACCGGTACCCCCATGAATTTTCGGGCGGCCAGCAACAACGGGTGGGCATCGCCCGCGCCCTTGCGGTGGAGCCGGAGTTTATCGTGTGCGACGAGCCGGTTTCCGCGCTTGACGTATCCATCCAGTCCCAGATAGTGAACATGCTTGAGGATATGCAGGCGGAACTGAAACTCACCTATCTGTTCATAGCCCACGATATTTCCGTGGTGCGCCATATTTCGCGGCGCATAGGGGTCATGTACCTCGGCGCTCTGGTTGAGTTGGCGCCAAGCGGCGAACTGGTCAAGAATCCGCTGCACCCGTACACCCGGACGCTTCTTCTTTCGGTTCCCATTCCGGATCCCAAAATCACCCGCTCCCGGGCGCGGGTTGCGCTGGAAGGGGAAATCCCCAATCCCATGGACGCGCCCGCCGGGTGCAGGTTCAGAACACTCTGCCCCCGGTCGGCAAAACTATGCGCCGAAGCGGCCCCTGAATTGCGGGAAGCCTCAAGCGGGCATTGGGTTGCGTGTCATTGCGTGTAATTCAACACAGGCGCGAAGCGGGAGTGAAATTTGGTTGCAAAGTACCCGCGTTGTTTGAGGATGAAAACTAGCCCTAGACAACAGCCGGTATTTTAAAATAACAGCGAGTCTTTTTCAAATTCGCCGCCCCTTTAGAGCGCGTTTTGAGAAAGACTCTAGTAAAAAGGAGGTTTTTATGAAGAAAATCTTGTCCACATTATTGACGGTTTTGGCGTTGTCGCTGGGTATTGCGGCATGCCAGAAAAAGACGGTGGAAGGCGCGCAGCTTGCGGCGGCGCAAACGGCTGGAGCGACTTCCATCACGGCTGTATTCGGCTCAGAACCGAATACTATTGATCCCGCGCTCAACTCGGCGGTTGACAGCGCAATTTATCTGGAACACCTGTTTGAAGGGCTCTACAAGTACGAGGACAACGGATCCGGCGTCGCGCAGGCGGTTCCCGGATTGGCGGCGAACGCCCCGCAAAAAGTCACCAACGATGACGGCACGGTCACGTATACCTATACCCTGCGCAACGGTCTCAAATGGTCTGACGGCAAGCCGTTCACAGCGCAAGACATCGTGTATTCATGGCGCCGCCTTGTGGATCCCGCGACCGCCGCTGACTACAGCTATATGATCACCATGGTGAAGAACGCCGATGAGATCATGGCGGGTGAAAAGGACAAAAGCGAACTCGGAATCGCCGCGATTGACGACGTGACGGTGGAAATCATCCTCACCTATGATTGCCCGTTCTTTGACGAGATAGCGTGTTTTCCGGCGACATTTCCGGTCAGGCAGGATGTTATCGAGAGCGCCGGCGAGCAGTGGACGTTTAGTCCTTCAACCTACATCAGCAACGGGCCGTACCGGTTGAAAGAATGGGTTCACAACAGCCATGTGACCATCGAAAAGAACCCCAATTACTACGAGCCTGTGACCGGACCAGACGCTATCCGTTTCGCGCTTATGGATGACGACAACGCCCTTCTCGCCGGTTTCCGCAACGGGGAGCTTGACTACATCCAGACCGTGCCGGTAGACGAAATTCAGGGGCTTCTGGATTCGGGCGAACTCAAGGCTGTCCCCTACCTCGGCACCTACTATGTGAGCTTCAACACCCAGAAAGCCCCGTTTGATGACGCCAGGGTGCGGAAAGCCTTTAATCTTGCCATTGACCGCAACTACATCGTCACCCAGATCACCCGCGCAGGGCAGAAGTCCGCATCGGGCTTTGTGCCTGCCGGCATCGCTGACGCGGCGGGCGCGGGCAGCGATTTCCGGCAAACCGGCGGCGACTATTACGGTATTGCGGATGGCGATTACGAGGAGAACGTCGCCGAAGCGAAACGGCTTTTGGCGGAGGCGGGCTATCCTGACGGCGCTGGTTTCCCGGTCGCCGAATACCTCTACAACACCAATGACGCGCACCGCGCCATCGCCGAAGCGCTTCAGGACATGTGGAAGACCGCGCTCGGCGTAACCGTAACTTTGAGCAACCAGGACTGGGCGGTGTTCCTTGACACCCGAAAGACCGGCAATTTCCAGATCGCCCGTGATGGCTGGATCGGCGATTACAACGATCCCATGAACTTTCTTGAAATGTACCTGACCGGCGGCGGCAACAACAATTCCCAGTACGCAAGCCCCGCGTTTGACGCGCTTGTCAAACAGGCTCAGTCAACCGCCATACCTGAAGAGCGCATGAGGCTTATGCATCAGGCTGAGGACATTCTGGTTGGACAGGACGCGGCGGTGGGGCCGATTTATTTCTACACCCAAACCTATATGATGAATCCCAGGATTACCGGCATGTACTACACGCCGCTTGGGTATTTCTTCTTCAAAAACGCAAAGGTCGCGCCTTAAAAACACGAACCACACGAACAAAGGGGGCGCGGGTTTTGAGGTTCGGGGCGGTTCCGTGAAGGGCATGATCGGTTTGACACGAACGGCGCGAACTCGTGGTTTCGGGCGGCGGCGTCTAACGTTCCGGCTGTTTGCGAACCTTCGGTTCGACGACGTTTGGGCGGTGCTATAAAGAAACCCGTAGGGTTTCGTGCCGCCCAAATGTGCCGGAGCAACGGCGTGGGAATAGAGCGTTCCCCAGCCGTGCTGGGGCGCGGAATGACCCAGCCGTTGCGGAGTCCGAGCCGCTACTGCGGCGAAGCGGGCTTGCGCGTACAGTCCTGTTATGCGGAGTGTGGGCGTACTTCCATTATTTTCATTTAAAACTTAGGCTGTTCCAAAACTTCAGTTTTGGAACAGCTTCTTACCCCTGGAGAAAATTGGATAAGCCACAAATGCTAAACCCATAAAGAATTGGCAATTTTCTCCAAAAGCCTGTTCCAAAACTAACCCGAACCG
>JAIRLZ010000307.1 GCA_031259035.1 Treponema sp.
CCCCCCCCCCCCCCCCCCCCCCCCCCCCCCCCCCCCCCCGCCCCCACCCCCCCCCCCCCCCCCACCCCCCCCCCCGCGGGGGGGGGGGGGGGCGCGTATGCCGTAGATGTATATATCTCATCTTCGTAAAGATAAAAAGAGTCGCAGCCGTTACTCGGACGCAACGTGTTATAATGGGCCGTTTTCTTTTCCCGCGTTTCTCTCGGCGTAAGCAAATCCCAATGTTCAAGGCATATTTCGTCCAAATGCTCATTGCGCCCAAGAACGCGCAACGCTTCGTGGACGCGCTCCGGCAACGTGAGAATGCCCGGAATATTGCGGAACAACCGCAGTTGATAATCTGGAAACCACTGCCCCGAACAAATATAATGGGTCTTGTCAACAAACCATTTTCGGGGAATCCACCATGCGTTAATCAATCGCTTTGATATGTAGCGCTTCAGAAGTTCTCTGGTGCAGTTGGCGCTGAGCGTTTCGTCATCGTCCACTCTGAATATCCAGTCTTTGGTGCAGTAGTAAAAAATATCCGCCGCATATTCCTCAAAGCAGCCTTTGCCCGGCATCGGTGTCACGGTATCCGCATAAACAGCAAGCCGGTTCCGTATATCTTCGTCATCATTGTCAAGAATGAGTACTATTTCGTCTTTCAACGGCGCCAGACTTTTAAGCAGCGATATGAGCCGTTCCTCATTGTTTGCGCGGGATACTATGGCAAAAGAAATCGTGGTCTGAATGACCGGCAACAGCGCGCCGTCAAACTCGCAGGCTGATATAAGCATTGCACACTCCCTCCTTCCTTTGCAAAATAAAGGGCGCGAACTTGCGGTTTTCGGCGGCGCCATCTAACAACAAGTTCGTTCCTGTTCATGTCTCCCATTCGCGCGGTTCGTGACTCCCGCGCGCCATTCAGCGAGAAAACGCTCATGCGCGGCGATGGTCGCCGCCATTATAATGTCCTGAACTTCTCCGCGTCCAATCCAATTGCCGCCATCCAGCTTATAGAGGCTTTCCAATAGGGACTCGATATCTTCAATAGCGCACGCAGTTGAAGCGCGGCGGCGCTCAAGCCCCCGCGTTTCCTGTTCAAAGATTTCGTTGTATTTTAATTCACGCCAATCCACATACGCTCCGCCGGCGACGCCGCGGCTACCGCAGCAAGAGGCGCGGATTTACCGTAACGCCGTTCTTGTACACGGTGAAGTGCAAGTGAGGTCCGGTGCTGCGTCCGGTGCTGCCTACCCTGCCGATCAGTTCGCCCGCGTTGACGTAAACGCCCGCCTTGGCGATGATGGCGCTCAGGTGCGCATACAGGGTGCGGTAGCCGCCCGAATGACTTATCACCACATGGTAGCCGTAGGAATCGCTCCAGCCCGCAAAGGTAACGCGCCCCGACATGGCCGCCCCCACAGGCGCGCCTGTACGGGCGCTTATGTCCAGACCGTTGTGGAATTCGCGGGACGCGCCGCCGAACGGATCGTAGCGGTACCCGTAGGTGTCGGTGATGTACCCGCGGGCCGGCCAGAGGAAAATATCTCCGTTGATTTCCTGCAAGTCAAGATTGCTCATCTTTACGTTGGGAATAAAGACATTTTTGGTTTCTGTTCCGAATCTTTCATGTATATCCATAAACAATTCATTCGCGCTTTGTATGGAAGCGGCGAAGGCTTGCAATTCCTCTTTTGAAGAAGGAATCCCTTGGTATTTTTTGTCTTTGGAAAGAGTCTGTATAAATTCATCCAAGGTCGGCAATTTTTTTTCCACTTTTAATCTTTCAACTTTTACAAGTACGCCGTCCTGGTTTGGGATTTTGAGAATCTGCCCTATTTGCAACGCTCTGGCGTTTGTTATATTGTTCACCGATACGAGAGTTCCCTGTTCAAGGGCGAATCGCTGCGCGATCTCGCCAATCGTATCGCCTTTCTGAATCGTATACGAGGTGTATAGCAACATTTTAGGCTTGGAGAAAGCTTCCGGCTCAATTTCGGCTGTAGTCCCCGCATCCGTACCACTCCCCGCGCCACTGTCCGCGACAAGCCCCAGACCGCCGCGGGCTTCCAGAGCGGCTGCAACTTCTAATTGTGGTTCAGGCTTGACAGCGTCAACTTTTACAGGAAGAATTAATACAATGGTACATACTATGAGCGAACTGAGCAATCCCATTCTTAAACAGGTGTTGAATCGTGCCATTAAGCCACAACATCTCCTTTAGCGTTTTGTCTATTTAGAATAGTATGCACAATGTGTAAAATTAAATCAAGTGAATTTTCTCTTTGATCGTTATTTTTTCGCTTCGTCTGTTCTTTTCTCTATGTAAATGTTGTATCATATACGCCTGCTTCACAAAACAAGATATACAGGTATGCATACAGAATGAGAATAACTGATCTGCTCGCCATTATCGGCATCCTTGTTTTCTGGTACGGCGTTGTACCGATGGTTGGACTATGCATACGCCGCTATCACAGGAAAGTCTTCCGGCGGCGGTTCAAGGAAGTCCTGCGCAAACCGCTTCTCGACTATGAAACGTGGCGGCTGCTTGAGCGCGGCGGCGGTCAAGACGCGCTGTACCGGTTTTCTGGAAAGATTGAAGCCACATCCGAACATATGCTGTGGGTCCAAAATGATTTCCTGCTGATTCCTGTTGAATTGCGGAACGCGCAGTTTTTTTTCATCACCGGCGACAGTCTGCAACGCATCGTATGGCGCAGGTACGCCGATTTTTCCGAAGAGACGAAAATTTTTGTCGCCGGGGAGGTTGTCCAGCGGGAGGGGCGGCGAATTTTCGCTTCAACCAAAAAAGAATCGCTCATCGCTGTTTTGTACGACGCGGAAGAGGAAGACCTTGTTCCACGGATCATAAGCGCAAGCAGAAATAAGAACGACTACTGGAATGCCATTACGCCCTATTCCATCCTTATCGGAGTGTTCTCCCTTATTGTTACGGCTGTTTCCTTTATGCGCCATCCCGCGTTCTGGCTCACGGTAATAGCCGCCTTTATCGCGGTGTTCATACCGCTGTTCCCTTTTTTTCCACCCGGCATTTTGTTCACCGCGTTCAGCCGGTTTTTACGGAAACAATCCGAGTCCGCGAGCATACAAGCCGACATGCTGGCGATACGGAAACCGCAGGAGCGGAGGCAGGCGCGTTATTACTCCTTGAAAGCCGTGATTTGCGAAGTGATCTCGCTTGTCTGCGTCATCATGGGCATCGGGGCTAACGTTTTCTTTGTTGGAGCGATAGTGTCGATTTTCATTCGCAACGAAGGCTGATGTCCGCGGAGAGACGCCAAGAGGCGCGGCGCATCCGTCTATTGCATCTCAAGGCGGTACCGTGTCGCAACCGGCTTAAACGATGAGCGGTAGAGGAAACGGGAAAACCCTTCAAACTCAACAGGCAGTTCTATGTATACCTTTGACACGTGTTCCTGTTCAAGGGTTTGTATGAGACGGGAACAGAGTTCCGAGCCGATGCCCAGCCCCCTGTATTCGGGACAGACTTCAAGATTGCATATAGAGAGAGCGGTTTCCTGCCGTTTGACGGCGATGAAGCCCACAAAGTCATGGGACGCGGTCTCGACCACCAGTACGGGATCGCCCACATCATGCGGCTTTCCGCATGTGTTGTGCAGGGCGTTCACCGCCTCAGCGTCTTTCGCCTCATACGCGCGGAAAATGAAATCCTCTGGAAACAGGTCTTCGGTTTCATCTGGTTCTCCGCCGATTTTTTCCATGTTCCACTGTTCCCGAAGCGCGTTGTACCATGCGATAATTGTACGCCGCATTTTTCTTCGTTTGAAGGCGAACCAGTGTTTTTCCACGCCGGGAAATTTGGTCAAAGCCGCTTTGAACGCGCGGAATACGCCTCTGCCCCGCTCAAGGCTCGCCTGCAAGGCGTCTCTCGTCAAGGGGTTGCGAAAGCCGGCCGCAAAACATTCCATCAAGTGGAACCCATCGGACGAATGCCATTCAGGAATGGAGACGTACCGGTCGCCGCCGGAATCGTCCATACCGGCAATATCGTCTTTGTTCATCACAAAAGAATTTTCAGTATCCAACACGAACCGGGCGTTTTGATTCTCCATGCAAAAGAGAATGTCTTCGATCAATGCCGGCGTCAATTCAAAATACAACGGCGCCCCCTCAAAAGCGCCGCATGGGAAACGGCAGTACGCTGTCTATACTGGAGCGTCCGGTGACGCTCATAATAAGCCTGTCCATGCCCATCGCAACGCCTGAACAGCGGGGATACTCTTTCTGGCGCGTGGAGAACACCTTCCAATAGTCCATGTCAACGGCGTGAGGCGTGAGTGCGCGTTCCGCCTTGACAGCGGCTTCCGCTTCAAAAAAAGAGCGCACCTTTTCCGGATCGGTTTCTTCAGAGTAACAGTTCGCAAGCTCAATGCCGCGCACGTACAGTTCCCAGCGTTCCGCAGTCAGCCCGTCCGCGCTCTTCTTCGCCAAACACGGTACAAACGACGGGTAATCCATGAGCGCGACCGGTTTGTCGCGGGGAAGATTCGGCTCAACCGTATGAACGAAGATCAGATCGTATAAAGCGGCTGTTCCCATGTTTGGGGGCGGATCCAGTCCAAGAGACCGCGCTTCCATTTCCAGCCTGCCCTTTTCAACGGCTGAGAAAAGGCTGAAACCGGCGAATTCGCTGAACGCATCTTCAACGGTAAGGCGCAGGAACGGCGGGCTAAGGCTTTTCCGTACGGTTGAGGGCAAGATCGCGGCGAAAAACGCTTCGGTTATGTCAAGGGATTCCTCGTAATCCGCGCCTATCGTATAGTATTCCAGCATGGTGAATTCCGGGCTGTGCAACCGCCCAACGGATTCGCCGTTGCGGAAACATTTCCCGATTTGGTACATGTCAACGCGGTGGTCAGCGATGAGGCGCTTCATCCAAATTTCAGGCGAAGGCGCCAGAAAGTAAGTCCGTTTTTTTCGTGTTTTTGTCTCTGTGGGCGGCAAGTACATTGTCTCAAACACTTCGAGGCACGACTCCGGTATAAGATTGGGCGCGAGAACCGGCGTATCAGTCTCCAGATAGTTTCGTTCATCAAAAAATCGGCGGACGCTTCTAATGATGCGCGCGCGCTCTTGTAATAATTCTAAATCCACGATGGTTCCTTGGGGGTATAGACAAAGGCTGTCTACGGGCGGTAAAAAGCGTAGATACAGTATCCACTATTTACGCAGTCTTGTCAAGCGTCTCCGGCTTCCATCAGTTCCCTCCGCTTTCATTCGTATAATTCCTTTTGAAGAACATGCGCCCGTCATTGCGGCGCGCCTGCAACTCCCAAAAACCTCCGTTCTTATGGAACAAGCGCGGAGGTCAACGGACCCGGCTGGCCCCCGCTTGCCGCCGTTCTCTATGCAGTCGAATTGAAGCGCATCTTTCTCGCGCTGTAAAAAATCATATATGGAGACCCGAAACCCGGTTTTTGCCGGCGAAAGCGGATAAAAATGCATCCACAATGCCTTGCGCGATCTTGTAAATTTCGCATAATACATGTACAATAGTTTTTCATATCATTCGAAAGGGGAACAACATGGATAAAGAGCATTTGGCTTTGGCGGTAACGTTGCGTCATGAACTGCATCAACACCCGGAGTTGTCTGGACAAGAGGTGTGGACCAAGGGGCATTTGATGGAGTTCTTGAAAGAGCGCGCGTCGCTTGAGATCGTGGACAAGGGGCGCTGGTTCTACGCCCTGTACCGCGCGGGCGAGGGCAAACCCAACGTGGCTTTCCGCGCGGATTTTGACGCGCTTCCTATAGACGAGACTATTGATCTGCCCTATGGCTCCCTGTTTCCCGGCGTGTCCCATAAGTGCGGGCATGACGGACACAGCGCGTGTTTGATCGGGCTTGCTCTGGAAGTCAACAAGTACGGCGCGGATAAAAACGTCTACTTTGTGTTCCAACATGCTGAAGAAACGGTTGAAGGGGCTTTGGAGTGCGCTCCCCTGATGGACGAAGCGGGCGTTTCTGAAATATTCGCCTACCACAATGTGCCGGGCGCGCCTGAGAATGTCGTCATTATAATAGACGGTACGGTTTGCTGCGGTTCGGTTGGCATGATTATCAATTTTGAAGGCATTCCCGCGCACGCAAGTCAGCCGGAGGATGGGCGCAACCCGTGTTTCGCCATTGCGGAAATCATACGGAGTATCCCTGAGTTGACCGAGCCGTCTCTGTACAAGGGGCTTGTGTTGTGTACGGTCATCGGGATAAACGCGGGAAAGGAAGCGTTTGGCATGTCCGCCAGCGAGGGGCGTCTGATGCTGACTATTCGCAGCCAATTTGACGAGGAGCTTGACGAGATGAGGCAAAGGATCGAGGACAAGACGAGGGAAGAAGCCGGCAAATACGGATTGAAATACACTTTTTCCTTTCGGGACAATGTTCCGGCGACGTTCAATCACAAAGAAAGCGCGGACAAGATGCGCCGCGCCGCGAAGAGGCTGGGGCTTGACGTGTTTGAGGCGAGCGCGCCGATTCGGGGATCTGAAGACTTCGCGTGGTTTACCAAGCGGACAAAAGGCGCCATGTGCGGAGTGGGACTGGGTGTGGACAGGGCGCCCATTCACACGGCTCAATTTGATTTTAACGATGAGATTATACCTGCGGTGGTGGATTTCTTTCGGGCTTTGCTTGACGAGTGAATAAGGGCTTGCGCCCTTGCAATATTGACCTTTGCCGATGGCGCTACGGTGGCTCGGTTGCGGCGCTGTGGGCGAGTCTCTCTAAGGAGTGTGCTATTATGGAGAGTTTTTTTGCGGTGGTTGGGGCTATTTCAGGCTTTTTCTGGAATGTCCTCTTTTTGGTTGGACTGGTGGGCGGAGGCATCTACCTTAGCATCAGGCTCAATTTTTTTCAGATCCGGCATCTGCCCTACATCGTCAAGCAGACCTTTGGCAAGATATTTGACAAAGGCAAGGGAGAAGGCACGATAAGCCCCTTTCAGGCGGCTGCTACGGCTATGGCTTCCACTATCGGCGCTTCAAATATCGTCGGGGTGTCGGCGGCTGTCGCCTTCGGCGGCCCCGGAGCGCTCTTCTGGATGTGGGTGATTTTTCTGCTAGGGGGCGCCACTAAATTCACCGAGGTTGTGCTGGGCGTTTACTACCGGCAAAAGAACGATGACGGACACTATGTGGGCGGACCCGGCTACTACATGACCAAGGGGTTTCCCATAAAGTCTGTTGGCA
>JAIRLZ010000013.1 GCA_031259035.1 Treponema sp.
CACCCGTTCCCATCCCGAACACGGCAGTTAAGCCCTCCCGCGCCGATGATACTGCTTCCCGCGGGAAAGTAGGTCGCCGCCAGACTTTTTCCTTTACCCCCTCTCATGTCGCCCCCACTGTGTAGGGTTTAAAAGTGTATTACTAATCCCACATATGAAACCATCAAGCATAAATCTAATAAACGTAAGGTCGAAGCGAAGTTCCGCTTAAATGCCGCGCCGCAAAGTGTGTTTGTGCGCTTGCCGCACGGAGAGCTTCATTCAAAAATTGGTCAAGAGAGATTCGCGCACCGTCTCCTGAATGGCGCGTCCGTCACGGTCGCCATTGTTGAAAAAAGCCGAAAAAACGGGACTGCCAGCCCTATTATGGTGGCGCAGCCGCAGAAATGCTCGAAGAAAACCACGATGTATGGGTTGCCGCGAACCTTCGGTTCGCAAACCGAAGGTTCGACGGAGTTTGAGCGGAAGAAAACGCGCAAAAACGCGCCTTTTCTCCGAGGCGGCCGTAAACTTGTTTGGGCGCTCCGCGGCGGGGAGGTTCATCAAAAATCGCCTGATAAAACCAGCCTTTTCGGGAATGCGGCCTATCAGCGGCGCCGCATTGACCACATGTCTCCTGAAGTATGCATAAAAAGAGGAATGTTCACTGTACATCCCTATTCGAGCGTCATAAAATCGTTGAAGTACAACAGGGGTATGCGTCCCAGCTTCAAGACGCCGTTGTATTGGCCTAACAGTTCAGCCTTCACCGCGTCTTCACCAATGTTCCGCAACTCTTCAGCCGAATGGCTGTTAAAAAAAGTAAATGTGAGATTTCTAAAGTCCATAATTTTTGAGACGAGTTCTTCGGTAAAGGGAACATCTTCCCTATTGTATGGAAAAGCTATGGATACTATCACCGTTTGATTGTCTGCGGTAAAAGTTCGTATGCGTCCTATTGCGGAAAAGATATTGTCCTCCACCGCCAAAACGTCCGGCGCGGACGGCTCCTTTTGGGGAAGCGTGTACACCGGTTTGCCTTTGGCAAAATTTCTTGAAATGACGGTATACACCGTCACCGCAACGATTGTCAGCGCCAAAAGAATCGCCGCAGCCTGTAGGCAATGGTACACTATGAGTCCAGCGCCTGACGCTGATCTTGCGGCGGCGCCCGCGGTGTTTCTGTCGTTTTTACGCATGGTTTCCCTCTTATGAAGGCTAGTATATGATAGAATGTAGAAATTGTAAAGCAGCGCAGCCGTACGGCGGCGCCGTGAGCGTCCGCCATGAAAGGACTCTCGTGGCGACGACTATTTCATTGCAATGCGGGAATTGCTGTATCAAGCCATGTTATCCGGTCGGTGAGCCACGTTTTTAGAGAATTAACCGAAGCGCTCTGATCTATACCCCTATTCCATCTTTTTATATCAAGCAGTTGCGCTTCTTGTAAATAAAACCCCGCTTGCTTTCTGAGGAGGTGATCCGCAAAGTATGAAAGGCAATCAAACGAAGCCATAGTTGATGTAAAAGAAGGGCATGTCAAAGGCTTTCCGGCGGTTAAACAAGCGGCTTTCTGGAAAAACAGCGGGTTCTCCGAAATGCCCGTCTGATCCGACGCCATAACCGGCTTCCCTTCCATCCCTACGGCGCGCGTTTCCCCCGCCTCGCGGTGCTCTTCTGCGGTTGCCGCCATATGGCTGCGCCTTGCCCCCGGCCGTTTTGTCCGTCTCCTCAGCTTCGTCGCCGCCTTTCCTCCGCCGTCCCACAGATGTGCATATATGAGACGTGCCTTGCCCCTCTTTTCCCCCGCATACGTCCAAAACCCATCTGTTTCAAGACCGGGTTTATCCAGCGTTCGCCGGATCCGAGGGCTTTCATAACCTTGGCGGCGCCGATTTTCGGTATGGTGTTCCGTATGCCGCCCCCCGAGCAGACATGAGCTTCACCGCGCTTTCAATCCATGAAAGCGCCCCCCGACAGCCGCGCTCCTGTCCGCTTGTAAATTGACGTCCGCGTTTTTTCCCCGCTCTATGTGGCGTTGGGGCTGTGGCAATGCCGGAGATTCTATGGGTATTGACTTGACTTCATAGCCTTTCTTCGCCCCGCATCTCTCATTTTCCCCTTTATCATTCTTTGTAGTTCACTACCCGCATATTCTTTTAATTTGTACGCGACGTTGCGCGTACAAAGCCGTTGGCTTCACGGCGCCGTCCGCTGGAACAGAGACTCTCATTCCGCCTCCGCCACGGTCAGCGTAAAACCGCTTTCTATGACACGCGGATTTTTCAGGACTGTCTTCCTCGATCCCGCGTTGACAGCCTCCGCGCCCAACGTAGGGGCGGACCCTATCAGTGTTGACACCGTGTTTTCCGTCAAATGTCCGCGTAAAGAATTTGAAAAATTCGGCGCGGCGCCCAGAGAGAGAATCATACAAAACGGCATATACGCCGCGTGAAAGTATATCAGTGCTTTTCGAAGCGGTTCTCGCGGTTTTCAAAACATGCCGTTCATCACAGCGCATACGTCGCCGCAAGAGTTTTCAAAAAAAAATGAGTATGATATAATGAAAAGATGAGTGTACAGCCATGTTTGTTCCCTTGTGAGAACGAGGATTATCTTACCAAGCAAATAATAACTTATATTGGAAACAAGCGGTCGCTTATGAAGTTTATTGAACGCGGCGTGTATCTGGTGCAAAAAAAATTGGGCAAAAGCAAACTCGCCGTCTTCGATGTGTTCAGCGGGTCGGGCGTGGTGGCGCGGCGCTTCAAACAATACGCAAGCTTCCTTTTGGTAAACGACATGGAAAAATACGCCGCCCTGATAAACAGTTGTTACTTGACCAACGCAAGCGATATAAATATGAATTCTCTAAAAAAGTGGTACCACGACATCATGTCCGCTATAACTAACAGTCCATTGAAAGAAGGAATCATTACGAAGTTGTACGCGCCCGGAAATGACAATAACATCAGGCGAAACGATCGGGTGTTCTA
>JAIRLZ010000025.1 GCA_031259035.1 Treponema sp.
ATTACCGGGGGCAATATCTTCTGCAACGCCAGCGGCAATGACGGCATCGACAGCAACGGAACCATCATCATTTCCGGCGGCACGGTAATCGCGCTCGGCACAACCGCGCCGGAAGAAGGGTTTGACTGCGACAACAACACCTTCGCCGTTACCGGCGGCACGCTTATCGGCTTTGGCGGCGCCACCAGCAAACCCACCGCAAGCGCCACAACATGTACGGTGGAATGCAACATGAGTTACGCTTCGCTCTATCACATTGAGGCGTCTGACGGCGCGGAAATTATGACGTTCAAAATGCCGCGTACCTACAGTGGAACGGTATGTATGCTTTTCGGCGGCGGTGAGATGGCGCGGGGAACGGGTTATACGCTCTACTCCGGGGGCGGCGTATCGGGCGGCGCGGATTTCCACGGCCTCTATTCGGGCGCGGCGTATACCAAAGGGAGCGTGGTGGGAACCTTTACGGGTTCGGCGTACACGACGATAGGAACCGCGAGCGGCTCTCCCGGACCGGGCGGCCAGCCGGGAACGCCGGGCGCGCCGCCGCGCCGTTAAGTAGAACGCTACGGAAGTCTCGAACACCCGAAACCGGGGGGAATTCTCCCCAAAACTTTGAAAAAAGAGATGGAATGGGCAAAGACGTTTTTGGCGTATGAGCCTCAAAATTGACGGCTTTTAATTCCGGCTGGAAAAAGCAAGGGTGATAAAGGTCCGCAGGGTGAAATGTACAAGGCGATTATCCCATAAAAAATATGGCGGGGCCGTTTCACCGCCCTTCTTTTTTATATGTGCGGCTGTTCCAAAACGCGCCTTATGGCGTCAGGTTTGGAACAGCCTCGTATGAGTTTAATGAACATCCACCCCTTGAATGGCGTGGCGGCGGTTGGAGAGGACGGCGCCCTTCGTAAAGGATTCCTTTATCCCAGAGCGTTTTTATCACGCGCCTATTGTAATAGTAAAGCGACATGTATTATAATGCCCTTATAAATGAGTGGGAATGCGTTATGAAAAAAATATACGTTCTTCTATGTTTTTCTTTGGCAACTATATCAGCGCAGGCTTCCGTCCTCATTTCATATCAACGGAATTTTGCGAGGGCAAATCTCACTGAAAAGCTGAATATCCTCAACGACGCGGCGACTGATCCATCCGTTGCGGGACAAACAGGACATAAGGATTCCACGGAAACCCTCCTGAAACGGTGTTCCCTGTACAGCGGCAGTTCCATACGGGTGGAGATTTTAAACGCTTTGGCGACAACCGCGCAAGGAAACGCCCGCGTTATCGCGGAGTTGAACCAATTGCTGGACGATCAAAACAGCGCCTTCCTCACGGGTATGGCGCCGGATTATCAGGCGTTTCAAGCCGGTATCGCCGCGCTTGGAGCATTGGGCGATGAATCGTCTTATCCCGTACTGTATGGCGTACAGACACCGGTCGCCAGTAAAAATATATTGGCTCAAACCGCCCTCGACATGGCGTTGAGCGCGGACGATCCCGCTTCCTATACCTTGCGTTACGAAGCGGCGCACGTACTGGCCGGTTTGGGATGGAGCGGCGCTTCTGAATCGGTTGTCCGGCATTTTTATCAGGCGCAGACTGATTACGCGCATGGACTTGCGGTAAAAGAACGGCTTATTGAAGCGATAGCGTGTCTTGGATCGATGAGAACCCCGGAAGCGGCTCAGATTTTAGCCATACAGTTGGGGCTGTTCAATTCCCAAGCGGAACAAACCGGCAGTTTTGATGAAGATATACTGCTTGCAACATTCAGCGCCTTGGGCGATATTGGGGATACCATTGCCTTTGATCATCTGTTTTATGTGGATTTTCCGCCGTATTCCAGTGAGGTGAAAGCGGCGGCGAAAACCGCTCTAGCGAAGCTCCAATGGCAAGCGTGGTAAAAATAACCCCGGTTCTTTGCGCCGCATTGTGCGCGGCGGCAAGCTATTACGTGGCGCCGCATCTTTCGCCGGCGGGCGCCCTGCGGGGCGTCTTGGCGTCGCTTGGCGCCGCCGCCTGCATCTCCGGCTTCCTTCAGACGCTTTTATTGGGACGGACGTTTCTTTTCCGCGTGAAAGACGGCGATTGGGCAATCGCTGATTGGGCAATCGCTGATTGCATACGGATCGCCCAGATGTACGTTATTGCGGCGGCGATAGGCTTTTTCATGGGTTTTACATCTGGAAGACCTTTTCCGGCAAACACCGGGCTTCCGCCCTCGAACATAAAAGGCATATACGGCGTCATGCAGGACGATCCGCGCATCCTCGCCAACGAGCGAGGGACGCGGGGCATGGGAACCATCGCCATGCGGCGGACGAGGGGAGTCAATGCGACCGAAGCGTCCGCGTCGGGCGCCGTATCCGTGTTCTTTCCAGAAGACGCCATCCCCCGTCTGAAAGCATTCGGCAGGGGCGGCGAAGTGTACCTTGAGGGTGATTTTCTGACGGACGCGGCTCACGCGAGCCTCTTTCGCGCGCGCGCGGTTCATATTGTACACTCCGCTCCGAAAATTGAGCGCTTCCGCACCGGACTTCGGCTCACAATAGCCGAGCGTTTCTCGCGGTACCGTTGGGGAGGGCTTGCGCTCGCCTTGCTGTTCGGCATAAAGGACTCCCTTGATTCAACGCTTTCCAGACAGTATCAGGCCGCGGGCTGTTCCCATGTACTCGCCCTGTCGGGCATACACCTTGCCATTGTTTCCGCGGTTATAGCTTTTTTCCTCAGGAAACCCCTTGGTTTGAAAGCCGCGGCGCTTGCGGGCGCGGCTTTTATCGTGGGGTACATCCTCCTTGTGGGCGATACGCCGTCTTTGAATAGATCCGCAATCATGTACCTTCTTGGTACGGCCATGCTGCTCTTTTCCCTGCCCAATAATACGCTTTCCATCTTGGGCATGGCCTTTATAATTCAAATTATTATGCAGCCGGCGTCAGGAACATCTCTTTCGTTCATATTATCCTACCTCGCGCTTGCGGGCATTCTGGCGTTAAGCGAGCCGGTGTACGCCATTTTTCGCGGAAAGCTGCCGGATTTCCTTGGACAAAGCCTCGCCGCGTCCATAGCCGCCTTTCTTGCGACCGCCGGCGTTTCAGCCGCCTTTTTCGGCGTGATCAAACCCTTCGGCATCATAGCCGGACTTGTCGTGGTACCGTTGACAACGGTGTTCATGCTCGGCTCCATGCTGGCGCTTGTCCTTGCCTTCACCGCGCCGGCCGCGTTGACCTGGGTTGACGCGGCGCTCTCATTTTTTTACCAGGGGCTTGAGCGCATGGTGTCATGGGCTGCGATTCCGCCCGGCGTCAAAGCCCACCCTATTCCGGTCATGCTTGCGTCGCTTGCGATCATTGCCCTTGTTTTCGGCGTACAGTACCTGCGCATGAGGTTTTGTCTGCGCGATGTGCGCGCGCCGCGCGCCGCCGAAAGGATGTCCCATGCCGCCGCTTAACTACGATTCGCCTCAAAGCCTCCGCGCCTTTCTTGACAGCCGGGGACTCGGTATGCGGAAGAAATTCGGTCAGAATTTCCTGATAAATCAGAATGCTCGCAGGAAGCTGGTTGACGCCCTTGAAATACGCGAAGGGGCTGTCGTGTGGGAAGTGGGGTCGGGGCTTGGCGCAATGACAAACCTGCTTCTTGAACGGGGGGCGATTGTCAACGCCTTTGAGATCGATGCGGGATTTATCGCCGTGTTGCAAGAGTTCTTCGGCGGCAATCCGCGCTTTAATCTTATCGAAGGGGACGCGCTTAAAACGTGGCGGCTTCAACCAGCGCAACCGGCGGCGGCGGATTTTTTTCTTGGCAATCTTCCCTACACTATCGCCGCAACCCTCCTCGCGGACTTTATTGAGAAAAACCGTTTTTTCAGGCGGCTCGTGGCGACGGTGCAGAAAGAAGTCGCGGCGCGTATCATCGCACAACCGAAAAGCAAGAACTATTCCTCGTTTTCCGTGCTGTGCGCCTCAGCCTATACGATGACGCCCCTGATGACGCTGAAAGGCGCGTCTTTTTATCCCGCGCCCCATGTGGATTCCCAGGCGGTGCGCTTTGACATCCGCACAGACATCGATCCCGCCGCCGCGTATCCGCCGCTTTTTAGACCCCTTGTGCGCGGCCTGTTCGCCTCCCGCCGGAAAATCGTCAAGAACAACCTCACCGCCTTTGCGTCGTCCCGTTTCAAGGGAAACAGCCTCGGCGCTGACGGCGTTATTAACAGCGCAAACAGCGCGTCCGCAATCGCGGTGGAAGCGCTTCGTCTCTGCGGCATACCGGAAAACGAGCGGGCGGAACATCTTGAAATACACGATTTTGTCAACCTAGCGGAAAAGACGGCGCGTTTATTGGAATGCGCGGGCGCATAGCGCGCGCGCAACGCGGAGGCTCATGTAAACTTTATATGGTAAAAGTTGCTCATTCTAAATAAATCACAAAAGAACATATTCACTCTTGTTGATTTTTTCCAGCGCTTGTCCCTTTTTATATTTTTTAAAATAGTATCGTGCGACTTTAAACTCAGTAACGGCGACCACAAGGTGAATATTCCTGGATTTTTTATATAAAAATACATAATCGCATCCTTGTTCCCGGATTTTCTCACCATCCCGTTGGACACCTTTAACGCCGTTTTTGTTTGACCATCAAAATAAAGTTCTCCATCAGGAAAATTTTCCGCCAGTGTAACAAATAATTCCTGTACTTTATGTTCCTTAAAATAGTAAAAAACTCCACATGCTATAAATAAAACGCCGTCTTTCGCATTGAAACGGATATCTTTAATCCATGAATAATCAAATACAGATTTTGCTATACATATATTTCTCGGCCCTTCAGGTATTAACGACTTTCTTAAAGTGATAACATCTTCTATATCCAGATCGTACCAGTAAATTGAGCCGTTGTCAACTCGTGAAAAAGTGGTGTCTAATCCCGCTCCGATATTAACCACGGTCGCATTGGGGTGTTTCAAAATAAAATGTTTAATAGTGTCGTCAATTTTCCGGCCTCGAATAATATACAATAATCCGCCGTATTCGCCAAATGCCTTTTCAACTTCACTGAAATCATAATTGAGAGATTTGACAATATTGACAGCCTCTTTATCATCTAGAATTTCTGGATAAAGGCCGCTAAAAACAGATCTGCCCCAGAGAGGAAGCATTAATGTTTGCTGGATGCCTTGGAGATCCAATATTTTCTTTGAATCCATACTATATTCCTCCTTAATATAAGTTACACAGAGAGCCTTTCCCAAAACGCGAACTGTGTTCGGGTTAGTTTTGGGAATGCCTCCATATTGTCAAGTTTTTCATTCGCGGTGGGTTTTGACACCCGCGCCTTAAGGCGGCCGCAAACTTGTTTGGGCGCTACACGGCGAGGAGGTTCATTCGTCGTCTCTGCCGCCGCCGCTACGGGAGGGAAGAGGAGACTGTTAGTGTATAGAACCTGCTGTACGCACGGCCGTCTTTCGTGAAAGATATCGCAATGATGTATGCGCCCGCATTAGGAGGCGCGGTAAAAGAAACCGCCTCTCCTTTTGAGCCGGATTCTCCCTCTTTTCCATTTATTTTTACCACAGCGCGTGAAGCGCTCTCGAAAATATAGAGCTTCCACGATCCTCCCAACGCATTTGGGATGGTTTTTTCTTGATTTTGCGAGAGCGTCATTTCATCGGCGTCACCGGGCGGAAAGGCGAGAAGCGCAATATCAAAATAATCTGATCGCCCTTCTATGGCGACGGCGGCGGTTTGAATTCCTTCTTTCATGGAATCAAACCCGGAGACCTGCGAAGATTTTATCTCCTGATTGAGTTTAGAATCAACTGCGGGCCCTCTATAATGGATGGTTGCCGAAGCCCCGGTCAAATCAAGGGGTTCTCCCCAATAATACAACCTTTTAGTTGGAGGCGTGACTGTTATTGCGATTACATCATACGGATCCAACGCCCCGGGCGTGTCAAAAAACGGATTCGAACAACCCGTCATCGCCCACATTCCAAGGAGACACAGCGCAAACATAACCGGAAAAAAACGCCTGTTCACATTCTTCATTGAGTCCTCTAGAACCGGCACCCAAATTTCATGCCGGTTCCGAAAAGAAAGGGGTAGCCGCTCTTAATGAAGGGTTCTACAAAATAGTCGCCGTTTTGGAACGGGAACCGGAACCCAAACGTAAGCCCGCCGAGAAACATCGGGGCGACGTTCCTGTCAAAGAAACCTATAACGACGCTGATGCCGATGTCGCCCTGAACAAAAAAGCCGCCATCTTTTACATCAAGAAACATCGCTCTTGTAAGAAAAGGAATAGCGGTGAGCGGCGGATGCCAGCGGACGAAAAGCGCCGGCTCAATAGCGGTGAATTGCTTGAAATCATCGCTGATGGTGAGGGTGGTTCCCATGATAACGTATTTGAAAAGCTGAATATCCACGCCGATGGAACGCCCAAAAGCCCACCCTTTAGTAGTATTCATGTTTCCTTCAATCCCGAAACCGAGATTTACGTCATTTTTTTCAGCCCACACAGGGGCAAGGAGAATGAGAAAGAAGATTATACAAACACATACAAATTTCTTCATAACAGGTTCTGATT
Organism: Treponema sp.; assembly: GCA_031259035.1. Classification (GTDB taxonomy): domain Bacteria; phylum Spirochaetota; class Spirochaetia; order Treponematales; family Breznakiellaceae; genus JAIRKH01. Next base: position 6,589 of record JAIRLZ010000025.1, read on the forward strand.
GTAGTTAGTGTCTGTCCATAATGCAGACACATTATGGATAGACACTAACTATAGCTTATTTTTACAATAAAATAAAGCCCCCCGTAGAGCCACATGAAAAAATAGTAGGGAAAGACGAAGAATGCCTATGCTAGCAGCCTGTTGCGCTTGTAGGTTTTTATGGTTTTTTCGTTGAAAAAAGCCATAAAAACCCCGATAAAGGGGCTGCGAGAAAACTTCGTTTTCTTGGCGGTTTCCGCTGGCGGTTTCCGCCTGTCAGTTTGCAAGGTAAAAAATCGCCTTTTCAGGCGATTTTTGGAGGTTTTATGCGCGAAGCGCAACAAACTCCTAGCCTGCGCGCCGTATGAACGGCTTCCGGCGCGGGATGAGGGTTCAGCGGAAGCGTCTGAACATAGCCCCAGAACGCCCGGACGAGGCGGTTGGCCAACTCCTGAAAACCGCGTGAAGCTATTCACAGGCAAAAGCCATGTTCAGATTTTTGCGCGAGACCTCACGGCGGACGGGAGCGGGACGTTTCATAGTACATTCCGAACCGTCCTTTTTCCGGCAATTTTCACATTTTCACTCTTGAAGAAATTTACGTTCAATTGTATGATACAAACATATGAATAGAAGGGGGCGCTATGGCTGATCAGAACCATCAATTAGTTACATTTCAATTAGGCGAAGAATTGTATGGAATAGATATTATGGATGTTAAGGAAATCGTCAGGGTACAGGAGATTCGGTCCATTCCGAATGCGCCGCCATATGTGGAAGGCATTTTCCACCTGCGGAGCGAGATAATACCTATCATTAATTTGCATAAACGGTTCCATCTTAAAAAACTCGCGGCGTCTGAAGAAGATGAGTTGTTGTCGGGCTTTGTCATTCTGGATATTGATGGAATGAAGTTGGGGGTGGTCATTGACCGTGTTTCTCGTGTGGTTACCATAGACCACGAGCAGGTTCAGCCGCCGCCTCAAATGGTGAGCGGTATAGGATCAGAGTATATTTACGGGGTGGTGCGCCAGGAACAGGGCGGTTATCTTGTCATTCTGAGCATACGCAACCTCTTTAATCCTAAAGAATTGCAGAAAATCGTAGAACTCCAGCGTTAAATTTGCGGCATGATAGAAGTTTATTCTCCGACTATCCGGCGCAAGGAAATGGACGCCGTGTTGACGGTGTTGGTTGAAGAGAAAATTGGTCCCGGGACGCGGTTGGAGTCGCTTATTAAGAACGTAAAAGAGCAGGTTGTATTAGATTATTGCATTTGTTTTCGAAACCCCCCCCATTCGTTGTATTTAGCCTTGAAAGCGCTCCACAAT
>JAIRLZ010000118.1 GCA_031259035.1 Treponema sp.
GAAATGTTGTTTCCAACCACATCCATCCGCGTCTGGTGGTTTTGCAACCCCGAAACACCGGAAAACAATGAACGCATCATATAGGTTCTGATCTCCTCATTATAGATGTCGGAGAAAAACGGGCAAATCTTAAGCGGGCGCGGGCGGTGCCCGTGGACGTTGCCGCCTGTCGTTTTTGATGAGACAACGTACCCGCTTGACAAAACAGTGCGCCTCCGACATAATACTCATCACGGCATGAAGCCGTCCGCCCGTAACCGGGGCGATGTTGAATCCGCGCCGCCAATTCGTTGGCGCTTTTACCTGTCAAACATCCCGTGAAGGGATACCGGAACGGTTGCGTTGGCAACCGTTCCCCGCCGGAGATGAACTCCTTCCATTCGAGTTGTTTGGAACCCTCAAGGTTTGGACGGACGAACGTCCGCGACAATCGACCGGGTTGTTGAATAAATCTCTTCATCAGAGCGGTATTTTGCCCTCTGAACATCATTGAGAAACGGCAAGGGCCAAAAGCCCCGCCGCTGGCGACAGCCTGTCAAAACCCCTTTCGTGTTTTGGAACAGGCTCAGAAGGAGACCCTTATGGACGAAGTAAGAAAAGAGATGCGTTCCCGCTGGAACACGGACGGCTGGAAGTATGATTCCGCCGAGGCGCACGGCATCCATGACGCGGGTGAACGCACGCAATGGCTTGATATGCTTTCCCCGCTGCCCAAGGAAACGCGGATTCTTGATGTCGGTACCGGCACGGGTTTTGTCGCGTTAATCGCGGCAGAAGCGGGCTTGCGCGTTACCGGCCTTGACTGGTCGGAAACGATGCTTGATCAGGCAAAAGCAAAGGCAGCCGCGCAAAACCTCAGCGTGGTCTTTGAACAGGGGACACTGGAAAACCTTCCTTTTGCGGAAAACAGCTTTGACGCGCTCACCGCGCGGCATCTCCTTTGGACACTCTTAGACCCGGTTGAGGTATTCCGGCAATGGTTCAAGGTCTTAAAGCCCGAAGGCAGGGTTTTTGCCGACTACAGCCCGCGCAAGGGGTCGGCTCATATCGGTCATCATTATCGTGAAGACATCGAAGAAAAGTTGCCGCTTAATCGGGATGTTCCTGCGTCAGAAATAGAGCGGCTTTTCAGGGAAGCGGGCTTTTCGGACATATCCTTTATTTCCCGGAAAAAAGAAGTGAAGCACGGCGATCATGCGCATATTCATGATGTATTCATCTTTACGTGCGTAAAAAAATGAGCAAAGAGTTTTTATGAAAATACGGAGGGCAGATATGACGTAAGGTTTTACAGGCAGGGCCCTGTTGCGGGGGATGATGGACATTCAGTATACGGAATTCGCGGCGTATACCGTGTAGGAAAAAGTTATGCGGCATGAAACAAGGCAATCTCACCGCATAACAAAACGTATGAAGCCATAAGTATAAGGAGAAAAACAAATGGCAAAGAAAGGTTTACTGGTTTTAGTTCTCGCGGGTCTGGTCGCGGGAGGGGTTTTTGCGAGAGGCGCAGCGGATTCAAGAAGTCCGCAGAGCGGCAACACGATCACGGTGAGGGACGACGCGAACCGCGATGTTACGGTCAATCTGCCGGTTGAACGGGTCGCGCTCCTTGATTCCGGCCTCGGTACGGCAATGTCCGCGCTGGGCGTACTCGACCGCATCGTCGGCACTCACCAGGCGCTTCAGACGAAGCTCTACGGCGCGGCGGCGAATGCCCCGATGATCGCGACCTATGCCGAAATCAATTACGAGGCACTGGCCGGATCAAGGCCGCAGCTTGTGTTGTCCGCAACGAGCCACCACGGCTATGTCTCGGACAGCGATCACCTCGATGAATTCGGCATCAAGTATATCGCCCTCGACCTGCGCACACCGAGCAAGATGCGGAATGATATTACGATACTGGCAAGACTGTTCCAGCGGGAAGAGGCGGGACAGCGGATCATTGCTTTTTATGACAAGTACCAGCGCATCATTGATCAGCGGCTTGCCGCTGTTCCGGAAAGCAGCCGCCCCTGGGTGTACCTTGAAATGCACGCCGGCCCCCTGCACACGGGAAGTTCCGCGTCCCAGTTTTATCAGCAGGTTGAACTTGCCGGAGGCAGGAACATCGCCCGCGATCTGGAGGATAACGCGCTTGCCGATGACACGGAGGTCAGCGCCGAATGGGTTGCCCAAAAGAACCCGGATTTTATCGTCCGCGAGGTTTCCGGCCTTGGCTATACGGCGAACGACATCGCCCCGATAAAGGCGATTTATGATGAAATCCGCGCACGTCCGGGCTTTGGCACGATTAACGCGGTGCGCAATGGGAAGCTCTTTTTGATTGGCAACGATATTCATTCGCGGCCCGGTTATATCGTGGGTGTCTGTTATCTGGCGAAGAGTTTTTACCCCGAATTATTCGCCGATTTTGACATTGAAGCCATCAACAAAGAATGGTTTGCCATCGCCTACCCCGGCTATCCCCTTGAGGGAATCTGGACGTATTCGGAATCTTCGGAATGAACGATAGCGTTGATTTCAGGACGCTTTACGCAAGGCAGACCCAAAAACGGCTTCTGTTGATCCTGCTTATGGCGGGTCTGCTTTTTGCGTGCTGTGTCGCGGGGCTTTCCGTGGGCGGCGCGTCATACTCGATTCGTGAAAGCTGGAACGCCATCCTCGCGGGGCCGGGGAACGAGAACAGCGATATACGCCAGCGGATTATCTGGGTGCTGCGCGTCCCCCGTGTGCTGATGGGGGTGGTAAGCGGTATCGGGCTTGCAACCGCCGGGCTTATGATGCAGACCATCCTCCGCAACC
>JAIRLZ010000147.1 GCA_031259035.1 Treponema sp.
ATCGAACTCCAACCGACGTTTTCGGCGTCTTCCGGCGAAATCGCAAAGCTGTTTGCCATCGTGATCGGCCGGCGCACCGCGCCGCTGTCTTTGTCCACGCCCTGGCCGGCGTGAACCGCCCGCGTGCTAAACCCAAGTTTTCTTGTTCCCGGCATAGGCTAAGCGCCTCTCCTCTCACAGTCCGAAAAATTCCCGCATACGTTTGTAACACGTATGTGATTCAGGCAGGTCCGGCATCTCAAGCGCGTAACAATGCGTAAGCCCGTGCGTTATGTACGCCTCGGCGCGGATGCCGAGCTTGTTCAGCTTGTCCGCTCCGATGAGCGCGTCCGAAACGAAGACCTCCGTGTCGTCCGCAAAGAATATCGTCTCCGGAAACCCGGTGAAGTCCGCGTACTTCGGAGAGACTTCTGGTTCTTGCACCCTAGAAACATCGTCGATATAGAGCGGAGTCACCGCCTTGAAGTCTATCGAGAACATAGGATCAATGCCATTATTGAGGGTGTAGGACGGGCTTTCGGTCGACATGTCGAGCATTCCCGAAATGCAGACACAGCCCGCCGGCAACTGCCGGCCCTGTCTTTTGAGCCTCACCATGAGAGCCGTCTCGTACAGCCCGCCGGCCGACTCTCCGGTGATGATGATCTTCTTCGGGTCAATGCCGCGCTCGTTCACGAGATAGTTCCATCCCCATTCCACGTCGTCAATGCCTTTCGGGTATTTATGTTCGGGAATGTACCGGTATTCGCACGCATAGACGGGGATGCCGAGGTTTTTTACCTGAAGGATCGCGTTTGTGCGACACCAGTATTTGTTGCCCCGCATGAAGCCGCCGCCGTGGACATAGTAGATTATCCGCTCCTCGGCGGGATTCTTGTCCTTTGGCTCATAGTAATACAGATGCAGGCCGTGAGGGGCGTCGATATCCTCGCGCGTAACGCCGGGCGGAGTGCTGTCGTCGAGAAAATCAAGCTCGTTGCCGGGCTCCATCGGATAGGACTCCATCTTTTTCATTAGCTCCGGCATTCTCTTCCGCGCTTCGGGCGAGGGGTCTGTCTCAATATGCGTCAGCCATGAGACGCCTTCATAGTCCTTAAACAGTTCGTGCAAAACATCACTCATTTTCTTCTCCTTATTAGCGCCAACAAAAAGGCGAGAGAATATCCCTCGCCTTCACCGCGCTTCCGGCGGATCGCTTTACGCCGCGCCGGTCTTCGCCTTCTTGGCCATCAGAGCCTTGTAGTCGAATTTCTCGTCGCCCGCATGCTCGCGCAGGTACGGACGCTCCTCATAGCCGCCCTTCTTGATAAACGCGCCGATGATGGCGCCGACGGCGGCCGGAATGATGTATCCGAGGTCGCCGGTCATGGTGTAGAGGAAGTTCCACGGGCCGAACATCGCGGTAAACCAGCCGCTGCCGAACACGCCGAACCCCTGTCCCAGGGTAAAGGCCGACAGATAGGCTACGCCGAATCCGAGTCCCCATATACCTGCGGCTATCGTCGCGCCCCGGTATACGTTGTCGTTGTCGATCTTTTCCGAGAACAGGTTCAGGATGATGAGAACGACCGTCATCGGCATCGATATGAGCAGGAAGGGCAGCGTCAGGTTCAGCAGGGTCTGCACGCCGGACGGCGTCGTCGACAGGATGACCCCAACGACAAACCCGATGACCGCGTAAGCTACTACGGCCGCTTTATAGCTGATTTTACGCCCGGAAATGCTGCTGAAGAATTCAGCGGCGAGGCCCAGACAGCCGAGCGCCGTCGTGAAGGTCGCGAGCAGGATCGCGAGGCCGAAGACGAGCGTGCCGCCGAAGCCGAGCGTGGCGCTGAGGATGTAGTTGAGCAGGAAGGTCTGATCGATGCCGCCTGATTCTTGTACATAATTCATAAGAACCGGGTCATTGGAATAGAAGGCTCCGAGCAACGCGAGTCCGATGTAGATGACGGCGAGGCAGATCGCCCCGACGAAGCCGGAACTGATGATCATCTTGGTCTGCTCGCCGGTCTTGGTAATGCCCTTACCCGCCAGGTTGACGAGGATGATGATCGCGATGAGCGTTCCGGTCGGACCGTCGAAGGTCTGCAAGCCCTGCGCTACGCCGAACCCGATAAGGCTGGGCGTCGCGAGGTTGGTTAGAGGTTCGGGCCTGACGCCTGTCGAGTGCATGGTCGCAAGTCCCGCGATGATAAGTACGACGAGTATGGCGAGCAACGCCGGCGTGAGGAACTTGCCCATGATGTCCACGACCTTTGAGGGCCGTATCGCGCAGAGGAGCGCGAGTCCGAAGTAGACGAGCAGAAAGATGACGGCAGCCGCCTGTAGACCCGTTGTCGGCTGGACGTTCTCGAAACCGCCCGCCATGACGGGCTTTAGGAACACTTCGTAGGACGTGAGCGCCGCGCGCGGAGGCACGACGAAGGCCGAGGTGATGAAGACGCCTATTCCGCCCGCGATGAGCATGAACGTCCTGCCGGGGCGATAATAAGCGCCGATCTCGACCCGCGGGAATTTGCTGGAAGCGGCGAGTCCCATAATGCCGAGAACCGCGTCGAAGATAAAGAAAAATATGAAACCGACGAGCCACCGGCTTCCTCCGACGAATCCGAGGAAAGGCGGGAATATCAGGTTGCCCGCTCCAAAGAACTGCGCGAAAATCATAAAGCCGACGACTACGGTGACGAATCTACGGCTTCCCTGCTTCTGAATTGTTTCAGCCATGTTAAACTCCTCCTTTTTGCTAAGGGACTTTTTTACAAAACTCCCTAGGATACCATTTGAACAATAAAAGAATACTTTATTACAATACTTTACACAAGCACCCGCGCAGTGTAAAGTGTCATTTTATCCCCGTGGACGTGTTTTTTTTTGAATATTTTGAGTCTATTCAGAGGCGGCTAGGGGGAGGGCAAATGAACCTCCGCGCGGCAAACACGCAAACACAGCGCGCGACGCGGCGTTTTAAGCGTTATTGGGTTTGAGCGGAGGCTCGGCGGACTTTCGGTTCGACTGCACAGAACGAACCGCGGCGCGCGTGAATCGGAGCTTCCGCGGGGTAGTCAACCAGACGTTCCCCACAGGGTAAGAAACCCTCTAAAACCTGTCGAACCGTATGCACGGAAAAGACGGATGGCTTATTAATGCAACGCGCCCTGAAAGGCGGGGCGTTTGGAAACGCCGCGTTTCAAACGCCCCGCCAATGACGTGTACGCATGATGTCTGCCGCAAAACGCTTGCTATTCACCAGTAGGCGCCGCCGCAAACTTGTTAAACGCAATGGCAGACGGCGCGGCATTGATGGTGTGTTTTGGCAGTTTCGCTCTATCAGCTTCGCGCTTAACCCCAAGCGCTTCAAATGTCTTGCCGTTTGAGCCTGTTCCAAATGCAAGCGGGACTTCCCAGGGAACCTATGGCGCTTCCTTCCGCGCCTATTATTACGGGGTCCGGCGGGGTTTGGCGTTAAGAAAGGACAAGCCGCCGAAGTCTATATCAAAGGAACTCTGTTCCGTCTGGCTGCTGAAATACCGGGGGAATTTTTCTTTAAGCATGGGTTCTTCAACCTTCAGTTGATTCAGATGGTTTTTTAACTCCCGCCTCGCCGCGTCCGGATTTTTTTTCCGCAAAGTCTTAATGAGACTATCGTGCTGGTGTAGTATGTCTTGGGCTATATCCCGAAACCAGACAGTCAGAAGCCGCACCCGGTGATAATGACCGCAGAAGGTTTCCAAAACTTGCCAGCTCAACTCCTGTCCCGCCGCCTCGAAAAAGACATGGTGAAACACGTCGTCGTAGTTTAAGAATTCTATGTATTGTTCCTGGGCAAGGACTTTAGCTTGTTTTTCCACAAGCTCTTCTAAACGGGCGAAGTGTTCCGGGCGGCTGTTTTCCAGAAAAGAGGTTTGAACCGCCAGCTCCAGGTTTTCCCTCAGAAAAAATTCCTGATCAACCCGGTTAAGGTCTATCAGAGAAACCAGCGTACCCTTTTGGGGAATAACCTGTACCAGTCCTTCCTGAGACAGATTGATAAACGCTTCCCGCACCGGAGTCCGGCTTACCTGATAGCGCCCGGCTATTTCTTTTTCGCTAATTGCCGTTCCGGGCTCAAGATTCAGGTTGAGAATATTCTTGCGGAGCGCGGTATATACTAAATTCTGAACATTGCCCGGCTGTTGTCCCTGATGTTGTGCCATTATACCTGCCTTTATAGGGGATCCGTCCGGGTCCCAAGTAATATGCTAGTATGTTATACCATTTTTCCGGCGAAAGCAAGATAACCCGGAGCGTTTGCCGTACATAAATAACCGGCGAATATTTTGTTCCATCCTGCCAGTATTTTTACATTTACCGGCTTATCCGCATGGAAAAATGGTTCTCCCCACTCTGAATATCCCCCACGCAAGGGATAAAAGCGGAAATCCATGCGGATTTTTCCCTTAGGGCGTTTTCAACCGGGGTGGAAAAGAAGGCTGATATAGAACGCGGGACGAATCGCCGCCGTTTATCCGGGCGCGGGGGCGGCGGGGTTTGGCGTTAAGAAAGGACAGGCCGCCGAAGTCTATATCAAAGGAACTCTGTTCCGCGTTCACGTCAAGCGCGGGCGCCGCGCTCTTTTTAGAAATTTGTCAATCGCCTGTTCCAAAACGCGAAGCGCGCCGTGAACTTCGACAGGCGGCGTTCAAAACCGCGTCTTGAAGTTCAAGAGTATGTCTTGAAATTCCTATGTGCAATCACTACAATAAAACTCAACGCTACAGGAGGTTCTCTTTGGAAGAACAAAAAACAGAAGGCCAGCGGCTTGCGGAAAAACTGACGTTTGAAATCAAGTCGTGCTGGGAGACAATCGAAGAAAAGGACAGGGACGCAGTCGCTGAATTTGCGGAACAATACAAAAAATTCATTGATAAAGGCAAGACAGAGCGGGAATTCAACGCGGAATGCCTTTCCATCCTGAAAGAAGAAGGCTTTATTGATATTGAAACCGCGCTTTCGCGGGGAAAAAAGCTGAAAGCCGGAGATAAGGTGTACCAGAATAATAGGGGGAAGTCCCTCGTGTTCGCGGCAGTCGGGCGCGCGTCCATAAAAGAAGGGATGAACATCGTTGGCGCCCATATTGATTCGCCCCGCATCGATCTGAAAACGAACCCGCTCTATGAGGACGGCGGATTCGCCATTTTTGACACCCATTACTACGGCGGAATCAAGCATTACCAGTGGACGACCATACCGCTCGCCATGCACGGCGTTGTGTTCAACAAAAATGGGGAAAAGCAGACCGTTTGCGTCGGCGAGAAGGAGGGCGATCCGGTTTTCGTGATCACCGACCTGCTGCCGCATTTGGCGCAGGATCAGATGCAGAAGAAGGCCAACGAGTTTGTGCGGGGCGAAGAGCTTGACGTGATCGCCGGCTCCGAACCATTCAAAGACGAGAAGGTGAAGGAGAAGGTGAAGCTCACGATTCTCAACCTGCTTCACCACACGTACGGCGTGGTTGAAGAAAATTTCGCGTCCGCTGAGATCGAGTTCGTCCCTGCCTACAGGTCGCGGGATGTCGGTCTCGACCGCAGTCTTATCGGCGCGTACGGACACGACGACCGGTGCTGCGCCTACACCGCGTTTCGCGCCGCGCTTGAGCGCGCCGGAGCGGGCGGGCGGAGCGGCATACCCGAAAAAACCGCGGTCTGCCTCCTGACCGATAAGGAAGAAATAGGCTCAATGGGAAATACGGGCGCCCAATCGCGGTTTTTTGAAAACTTCATCGCGTACCTGTGTTCACAGAGCGTGGAGAACTACTCGGATATTGATCTGCGGCTTGCGTTGAATAGGTCGGCCATGCTTTCAGCCGATGTAAACGCGGCGTACGATCCTAATTTCGGCGATGTGTTTGACAAGAAAACCGCTTCTTATTGCGGAAAAGGGCTTGCGCTTTCAAAATACACGGGCGCGCGGGGAAAGGTTGGGGGCAGCGACGCCAACGCGGAATTCCTGCAAAAAGTGCAGGCTATTCTGGACAAACACGGCGTCCGGTGGCAATTTGGCAATCTGGGCAAGGTGGACAAGGGCGGAGGCGGCACCATCGCACAGTATGCGGCGAATCTGGGCGTTGACGCGCTTGACTGCGGCATACCGGTGTTGTCCATGCACGCTCCGTTTGAGGTGATCAGCAAAATAGACCTTTGGACAGCGTACAGGGGCTACGCCGCTTTCTTGAAAGACGCCTAATGCCCAAAATACAGGAAGAGATAGGAGAATTATATGAAATACTGGAAAATTGCGGGAAAAATAATCGTTTTATGCGCGCTCTGCGCGTTATGCGCCGGAATCGCCGCGCTTTTTTCGTGCGACAAGGCGAAACAGGCGTCGAACGCCGCTGGCACAGCGGGCGCTGGCGCGGCGGGCGCCGTTGCGGCGGATGCCGGGGACGTGGTTATCGGCGTGTTTATTCCGGGAGTTATGGCGGGCAGCGCGACGTATGAGATGCTGGCGCAGGGAGTCGAGCGGGCCGGAAAAGAAAAGAATGTTGAGGTCAAGGTGGTCGAAGCCGGGTATAATCAGGCGGAATGGGAGACGATCCTCACTTCAATGGCGGCTTCGGGCGCTTACAGCCTCATTGTGTCTTCAAACCCGTCGCTTCCGGCAATCGCCGAGTCGGTGTCCGCGAAGTTTCCAAAGCAAAAGTTTCTTCTGCTTGACGGGCGGCTTGCGGACAACGCCGTCGGCGTTGCCGCAATATACACCGTGCGGTACAATCAAACGGAGCAGGCGTATATGGCGGGGTACATCGCCGCGCTGGAATCGCGGGAACTCGGCGGGACAAAAGTGGGGCTTGTCGCCGGTCAGGAGTATCCGGCGATGAACGAGATCATTTTGCCCGGGTATGTCCACGGCGCTCAAGCCGTTGATCCGTCCTTTACAGCCGACTTCCGCGTAGTCGGCAACTGGTTCGACGCGGGCAAAGCCGCGTCGCTTGCGCAGGACATGATCGCGCGCGACGCGAAGGCGATCCTCTGCGTTGCGGGCGGCGCAAACGAGGGCGTTGTGCAGGCCGCCTATGAGAGCGGCGCGAAGGTTGTCTGGTTTGATTCCAACGGCTACGCGATACGCCCCGGCACGGTGGTGGGAAGCTCCGTTATCAGGCAGGACAAGCTGGCGTACGAGAAAACGCTGCTCTTTCTGGAAGGCTCCCTTCCCTTTGGCGCCTCGGATATCGTGGGCGTTGCGGAAGGGTACGTTGACTTTATTGAAGACGACCCTGATTATAAAGCGGCTGTCAGCGAAGCCGTCCGTGAAAAGCAGGCGGATATGATCGCCCGCATACGAAACGGGAGCCTCGTATTACAGGAATAATGCGGGACATCTGGCTTCTAGCATGGCTTTTAGCCATGCTAGAAGCCATGCGGGAATCCCGATGCTAGACTCTGCGCTGCCCTTGTTGTTCGCGTCTCTCGGCGCGTTATGGACGGAATTAGCCGGCTCTCTGGGCATATTTATTGAAGGGTTTATGAGTCTCGGCTCGTTTTTCACCTATTGTCTCATGGTGAAGACAGATTCCATCGTCGCATCATGCCTGCTGTCCGCGCTTGTATGCGCGGCGCTGGGTTTTCTTTCCGCGGTTTTTGTACAGGCGAGCGCGGTGAATCCTTTTATCGCGGGGCTTGCCCTGAACCTCGCCGCGGACGGGCTCACCAACACCCTCTCGCAGATATGGTTTGGCGCCAAAGGCGTTTTGCGAAACGGGTTTTTTTTTGAAATCCCCGCCCGCGCCGGTTCCCTTCAAATGTCTTTCGCCGCCTCAGCGGCGATCTGTTTTGTTCTTTCCGCTTTTCTTGTTCATAGGACGCGCTTCGGTCTCAGACTCCGGGCGTCCGGGCTTTCGGCGCCGGCGGCTGAAGAACGCGGCGTCAATCCGGCCCGACACCAGATCGCGGCGTGGACGCTGGCGGCCATGCTCGCCGGCATTGGGGGATCCTACCTCATGCTGCGGGTGGGCGCGTATACGCCCGGCGGCGTTTCCGGACGGGGATGGATAGCGCTTGCCGCCGTGTACCTTGGGTTCCGCAGCGTATGGGGCGTTGGGGCCGCGGCTTTTGCGTTTGCGCTGGTTGAACGCGCGGGCGTCATAGCGCAGAGCGTACGCGGTCTTCCGCCCACCGCTCTTTTGGGCGTCCCATCGGCGCTCGCGCTGGTTTTCTACGCCGCGTCATGCGCGGTACGAGAGAAGCGGCGGCGGCGCGGGAACGCGCCCTGAGCCGCTCTTCGCCGGCGCGGACGCCTCACAGATATAAAAAAAGCGGATCGCCTTATGAGCGATCCGCTGAACGGGCTTGCCGGAGGCAAACCCGCTTTTGAATATTACCTGGTTTCTTCGGCTCTTTTACATAGGAATGTTCGCGGTCGCGTCAATGGACGCCGATCCGTTCAACAATAGATAGTCCGCGCCAACATCTCTGCCCTTGGCGACCACCGTGTAGGTGTATGTGCGTTTGTCAACCAGTTGGTTGGAGTACCCCACTTTGTCTTGATAGTGCGTCTGGTCCGCGCCGAGATCTCCAACCCGCTTCGAAACGTGCGTTTCGGCGTCCTTGCGGTACACCGCATAGCCGGCGGCGTCTCCCACCACGTTCCAGCCAATGACGATGGCGCCCGGTTTGACGACCGCTTTCAGGTTTTGCGGCGCGGGAAGAGCGGGAAATGTTTGTTTGTTCTCGATTTCCTGGGTCAATCCTCCGCTGTCGCAGCCGGCGAAAATCACGGCGAACAGCAAAACTGTCGCCACCGAAAGATAAAAGGCTTTTTTCATAAGTCACCTCTCCTTTTAAGCGGGAATCCGCATCAAAAGCGCGGCTCCCGTAAAATATATGGATGAAGGAGCCAGTTTCAGGGCGCGGATTCCGGCGCGGAAAAACATGCGCAAGCGGGAAACGGCGCGGCGTCTGACAGAGTGATTGTATATAAGATATTGTATGGAAACTGTGAGACTGCTAAATATGGGGGGGGGGGGGGG
>JAIRLZ010000004.1 GCA_031259035.1 Treponema sp.
TGTTCAGAAACCTCACTTTCTGAACAACAACCATTAAAAAAACGCGGTTTTGCAAGGCTAAAGCCGGCTTTAGCCTGAAAAACCGCGCGACTTGTTTAATAACCAACCGGGTTGTCAAACAAGTCAAATAGGGAAAGCGCGATGATAGAACTCCTGCGACTCATACACGACGCGGGAAAGGAGCGCCGCCGCGATCCGGTTTGAAGGATAAAAAATGAGTGGACGGATATACATCATAGGAGCCGGATTTGCGGGGCAGACTCTGGCGGCTGAAATCCGCAAGAAGGCGGTTTTTGGTGAAATCGCCGCCTTCTTGGATGATGATAATGAGAAGATAGGGCGGAAGATCGACGCTATCCCCGTCTTGGGGCCTATTCAGGATGTGGCGCGTCTTTTGGGTATGCAGGCGGGCGATGAGGCGGTCATCGCCATGCCAAGCGCATCCCGCGAGTACCTCAAGAATTTGTACGCCATTCTAAAAAACGCTGGTTTTCAAAAGATTCGGATATTGCCGTCCGTGTCTCAAATTATTGAAGGAGACGCCCACCTTATCCAGACCCGTTCCATAGATCCGCAGGATCTGCTGGGACGAACGCCCGTTGCGGTTCACCTGAAGGAAAGCCTTGCGTACCTGCGGGACAAGCGCGTGCTTATCACGGGCGCGGGCGGCTCAATCGGCGGTGAGATCTGCCGCCAGCTTCTTTCCGGCGGAGCAGAGCGGCTCTACCTGTTTGGTCATGGGGAAAATTCCATCTACCAGATCGACAAGGAACTGCGGGTTTTACAGGAGGAAGGGGTAGGAGAAAAGGCGTCCGTCGTGCCTATCATAGGAGACCTTAAAGACGGCGCGTATATGCATTATCTGCTTTCGCGGCTCAGGGCGGATGTTGTGTTTCACACCGCGGCGTACAAACATGTGCCTCTCATGGAAGACAATCCTGTCGCCGCCATCGAAAACAACCTTTTTGGCACGAAAAACCTTGTGGAAGCGGCCCGCGACTGCGGCGTCAAACGTTTTGTACATATAACCACGGATAAAGCCGTGGAACCGGTGTCGGTGTACGGCGTTTCCAAGAGCCTCTGCGAACGGCTTGTGCTGGAGGAGGCGGAACGCGGCATAGCCGGCGGCGCGGCGGCGCCCAATTTTATGGCGGTTCGTTTCGGCAATGTGCTTGGTTCGCGGGGGTCGGCGCTTCCGCTTTTTGAGAAGCAGATCGCAAAGGGCGGACCCGTCACCGTAACCCACCCGGACATGAAACGGTGGTTTATGACCATTCCAGAAGCCTGCTCTCTCGTCTTAAAAGCGGGCGGAGTCGGCGAAAACGGCGGATTGTACCTCCTCGACATGGGCGAACCGGTCTTTATCCGCGATCTTGCCGAACAACTCATCAGATTTTACGGGTTTGAACCCAATAAGGACATTAAAATCGAATACATAGGTCTCCGCTCCGGCGAGCGCCTTGATGAAATGCTCTGGTCGGAAAACGAATCGCCGGTTCAGACGAAATACAGCCGTATCTTGCGCCTTGAGCGAAAAACCCAGACGGCGGCGCCCGGCCTGAACCTGCGCTCGCTTATGGAGAAACTGTCGCCCATCTGCCGCTTCGATCCGGCGCAGCCAGACATCTACCGCAACAGCGAGAAACTGCGTTCCCTGCTTGCGGAGGCGGCGCCAAGCTACGCCCGCATTATTACAAATCCACATCTACCGTGAACGATGCGCGGTGTTTCACTTTCTGCGTGTAAAGCTGGATTCCCGCGTTTAATTGCCGTTCCACGTCGAGGGAAGAAGGCGGACCATGACCCGGAAGCACCACATAATCGCCCGGCAACGAAAAAACCTTGCTTTGCAGGGCGTTTATCTGGATTTTCGCCCCGTAGAGGCTAAACGTTTTCCCCACAAGCCCGGCTGAAAGCGAATCTCCGGTAAAAAGCAGGTTTTCGATGTTGTAAATCACCGCGTCCGTGGCGTGTCCGGGTACGGAGAACGCCTCGATGCGGAACGGAGGAATCGAAAAAATATCGCCGTCCCGTATCATAACGGTTTTTTGTTCCGCGATCACCGGATTTACCGCGTAAATATCGGGATGGTACAGGCGCTTGATGGTGTTGATCCCCCGGACATGGTTAAAGTGATCGTGCGTAACGAGGATGCCGCCGAGCGTGTAGTTGTTGTCTTCGATAAAGTCAATGATCTTTTGATCCGTATGACCAGGATCCACGATAATGGCGACCTGCTTTCCGCAGTCGGGATCGGTTCCCAGCACATAGCAGTTGTTGGAGCCGGAAACGCTTGAATGAAAAAAGAGTTTCACTCATTCGCCTCAAATATGGCTTCCCATGTATTTGACAGCTTAAACGTCACGCCGGTCCGCGCCGATTTTAGAAAGTTCACTCTTTTAAGGTTGCAATCTTCAAAGCGGGTGTTGAATAGAATGGCGTTGATAAATCTGCTGTTATAAAGGTCTACATTTGTAAAGTTGCAATTAGAAATATGCGCTCCCAAGAAATTCAGGCTTGTCAGCGTCGATCCTTCAAACGTAGTTTGCTGGGCGTTTGCCGCGGCAAAGGAGAGGAATTGGAGATTGCTTTGGGAGAAATCACAGTCGAAAAAAGATGCGCCGGTGAAAAAGACGGTGATCATGGTTGTACCGGCAAACGAACATGCCGAGAAACGCGCGCCCGTGAAGTTGCATTCATAGAACTCTTTCCCGGAAAAGTCTCTGCCTTCAAAGTGTAAACCCGCCGCATTGAGATCGCGGATGATCCGCAGATTTTGTATAAAGCCGCCTAAACGCTCAACCTCCGCATTCGCTTCGACCGTGTGAAGGGCGCAGAGTTTTGATCCTGACAAGGCGAGACGTCCACACCCCGCGGCGCAGTGAGTTGAAGGAAACATAATCGTATAATAATAAAAAAAAGAAAGATGTTCAAGTGAGCCTGTTCCAAAACGCGAACTACATGTGCGAACACGAGTTCAGCGAACCTGCGGTTGCGAACCTGCGGTTCGGGTTGGTTTTGGAACAGCCTAAAGTATTTATTCGCAGTGGGGTCTCATACCGCGCCCTGCGGGCCGCTTCCACCGGCTTTCAACCTCTTGTCTTTTTTTCCGGTTTTTGCCATACTTCTCGCCATGCCGATAAAAATTCCGAAATCGTTGCCCGCTTTTGATGCGCTCAGTGAAGAGCGCGTTTTTGTTATGACGCACGAACGGGCGATTCACCAAGATATACGCCCCCTCAAGGTTGCCATCGTAAATCTCATGCCTACAACGGTCGTAACGGAGCTTCAACTGCTGCGGCTTTTGGGCAACAGTCCGCTTCAGGTTGACATCACGCTTGTCCGCATGGGTTCCCATGAATCCCGCAACGCGCCGCCCGGTCATCTTGAGAAGTTTTACCTTGATTCCCGAACCATATTGAGCGAATTCTTTGACGGACTCATCATCACCGGCGCGCCGGTTGAGACGCTTCCCTTTGAGGAGGTCGATTATTGGGATGAGCTGACTCGCCTTATGGATTGGTCAAAAACCAGCGTATGGTCAACCCTGCACATTTGCTGGGGCGCTCAGGCGGGTCTTTACTACCATTACGGCGTACCCAAGATACTGTTGCCGCAAAAACTCTTCGGCATTTTCCCCCATAGCGTCAACGAGCGGTTTACAACCTTGTTCCGGGGCTTTGACGATGAATTCCTTGCGCCTCAATCGCGGCACACCGCAAGCGACCGCGGCAAAATAGCCGCGACGCCGCAACTTGCCATTCAGTCGGAAAGCGAAGAAGCCGGCGTCTTCATTGTTACGGCGCGTGAGGGAAGGGATGTCTATGTTACCGGTCATCTGGAATACGATTCGCTCACCTTGGACAGGGAGTACAAGCGGGACATGGACAAGGGATTGCCCATCGCGGTTCCGAAGAACTATTATCCCCACGACGACCCGAACAAGACGCCGGTTGTACGCTGGCGGGCGCACGCGCACCTCTTTTTTTCAAACTGGCTCAACTTTGTGTATCAAGGCACACCCTACAACATCAAGGAGATTGAGGAATAACCGCCCCGCCCTGAAGGGGCCGCCCGTGAACGGCGGGGCGCGTCGGCGCCGCTCTCTTACTGACTCAGAACTTCTTCCCTATCCACAAGCTGCACGTCCAC
>JAIRLZ010000018.1 GCA_031259035.1 Treponema sp.
TTCAACAACCCGGTTGGTTGTCTCACAAGTCTTGCAGTTTTTCAGGCTAAAGCCTTACAAAACTGCGTTTTCTAGTGGAAGTTGTTCAGAAACTGAAGTTTCCAAACAACTCTAATATAAAATTGGCGGCGGCAGACAGGATATGTCCCTCATCGGGATTGAACCGGGTTTGCCCTTCAGTTGATATCCAGTTCAAGCGGCAGTTTTCCTTCGGCTTCGATGCGGCCCGTGATGACCGAAAAGCCCGCCAAAAAAGACTCCTCGTAATCGGAGTAGACCGCGACCGCTCCGTCTATCCAGTCTAAGCCTTCCAGATAGGCGGGGTTGAGCACAGAAAGGACGATGATTTTCTTGCCGAGATAACGCGCCGTGCGGAGAAGGGCGGCACCCCGGGCATCGCGGAGGCAAAAGATAACCGTGTCGGCGTTTCGGACCATCGCCAGAAAGTCGCTTTGAAATTCGGGGGCCGCCCAGATCGACTTCGCGTTGGGGAAGGCTTTTTTTCCCGCACTGAAAAATTCAAGGTCGGGCCCGGCAAGGAGGACGCTGCCCGCCGTTTCCGGGGTAAGCGGAAACACGCGTTCTTTTTCCATAACAATGGTTGCCGCGCGGGACGCGATATCCCGGTAGAAGTCAACCGATTCGGCATCAGGGATACGGTCCCGTATTTTGCCGGTATCGGGGATAAAAGGCGGCGCGTTGGGACTCTTCAAATATTCGAGTTTGATGGCAATGACGCGCGCCGCCGCCTCGCGAACCCGCTTGTTGAACGTTTCGGAACGGCGCATTTCCGCAAGCAGGTTTCCCCAGAGCGGACCATCAAGCGCGGGGTTGCCGGCAGACATGATAAGGTCGTTTCCCGCGTCCAGCGCCTCAAATGCCGACTGCCACTGACTTCCTGTCGCGAATGTCGCACCGTTCATCGAAATATCGTCGGTTGCCACGAGTCCCTTATACCCGATTTCGTTCCGCAAAATATCCGTAAGAAAATAGCGGGAAAGGGATGCGGGCTTGTTTCCCGCCTGCGTGTTCGGAAAGGCTATGTGGCCGCTCATAATCGCGGCGACCCCTTCTTTCGCGAGAATCCGGTAAGGCACGAGTTCTCGTTCCCAGAGTACCTCCATGCTTGCCTCGATCCGGGGGAGTACGCCGTGGGAATCAAGCGCGGTGTCGCCGTGTCCCGGAAAATGTTTGGCCGTCGCGATGACACCTGCGTCTTTGAGTCCTTGGGCGTAGGCCGCGCCGAGAATCCCCGCATAAACCGGGTTGTCACCGAAAGCGCGGGTGCCGATGAGCGTAGACCGGGTGTTGCTGAGAATGTCGACGGTTGGGGCAAAATTCATGTTGATCCCAATCGCGGCAATTTCGCGGCCCAGGTAGTAGCCTTGCAGATAGGCATCGCGGGGCCGTCCCGACGCGCCGATGGCCATATTGCCGGGGGTGAGGCTCGTTGCGCCCTTGATATGGCGGACCATACCGCCTTCCTGGTCGGTAGCGACGAGGAGGGGAATCTTCTGCGGCCTCGCTAGGGCCGCCTTCTGGTAGACCCCGATGGTTTCCGCCAAGGTTATCGTGGCTTTCAGTTCTTCTTCCGCCGTCGGGTTATCGGGAAGCGGGGTGTTCCAGCCAAACACCTTCACGCCTCCAATGCCGCGTTTCTCTATCCACTCCAAAAGGTAGGGCGAAGGCGGCGCGCCCGACCATCCGAACATCAGGGTCTGGGCAAGGGCATCCTCGTCGGACAACTCTGCCACAAACGCCGCCGCCTTTTGGGGGATGTCATCGCCGGGCTGCAGTTCGATTGAGGCGAAGTCCAAAGGAAAGAGCGGGGCGGCACAGAGCACGAGAACTAGTACGGCGATACCGCATCCCGCTTTAAACAAGAACGAGTTCTGTCCGTGGCGGGACGAGGCATCCTTGATGCCCGGCGGCAAGGGTGTTTTGCAGACGATCCCGCCGTCCTCAACACCCTGTTTCGGACTTCCGGTCCGGGTCCGGGGCATCTTTGATGCCTTTGGGAGAGATCCCCCCCGTTGAGGGAGGCGGAAGAGGGCGCAAGACCGGAGCGAGGGGGGAAACTTCCCCCCATAAGCGTCAAAAAGAGACAAAGCGCTATTGTTCCCAGGCCTTTTCGGCTTCTGCCACATAGCGTTCAATATCCTCTTTTCGGACTTTGTTGAAGAGGAGGCTTAAAAAATCCGGCTGTGAGCAGAAAAAATGCAGTTTGGACAGTGTGTAAAGATGGCTGCGCGCACTCGACGAGACGATCAGGATAACGGCCCGCACCGGTTCCCCGTCCAGAGCGTGCCAGTTAAGCGGATGTTTCGTGATGCCGATGGCGATAAACTGCTCGTCCTCGCGGGTGAGAAGCGGGTTGCGCGGATGGGGTAGCGCGATGCCGTGACCTGCCGACGTGGGCTGAAGGTCTTCCCGTTCAAGCACGGCCTTGAGCAAGGCGGCACCGTCCAGATGATCCGGCAAGGTGATCCTGTCGATGAGATCCCGAATCGCCTGCACCGGAGTCGTGCCCTCGACATCATGGATGATTCCGCCACGTTCTAAAAGCGGTGTCAACGATTGCGTCATATTCCCCTTCTTTTCCCTCTTTTCCCTCTTTTCCCTTCCACCTTTAACTTAAGGAAACACTGATTTATTTAACCGAGAAGTCGCCAACTGTGTTGGCGCAATCAGTGTTACTTTTATGTACGGCAAACAAAGCTGATTTATCAGCCGTTTGCCCTATTTGCGCAATAAAATGAGCTTACTCCTTAGGGCAACGATGATAGCCAACGTAAGCTGACATTAGTTAGCCGCTGACTAATGTCAGCCATTGGCACGGCATCAAGTTAATCAGCGTTTCAACGTTTCCTTAAGGGACATTCTATCATGTTTTTGAGTCATGTCAAGGGGACCTCGATATGTTGCAGCGATTCCGATTTCAAACGGGGCAAACCTTTATCATACGGGCCGGTTTCCAAAATCTGGTCAAACCCAAAC
>JAIRLZ010000029.1 GCA_031259035.1 Treponema sp.
GTAGGTTCGCAACCGTAGGTTCGCAACCGTAGGTTCGCAACCGTAGGTTCGCAACCGTAGGTTCGCAACCGTAGGTTCGCAACCGTAGGTTCGCAACCGCAGGTTCGCGTTTTGGAACAGGCTCAATAGACTTGTTCGACAACCCGGTTGCTTGTTTCACAGTCTTGTGATTTTTCAGGCTGAAGCCTTGCAAAATCACATTTTTCAACGGAAGTTGTTCGGAAGCTGAAGTTTCCGAACAACGCTCATTAAGGTTTCCCGGTCAATGACGGTGAAAAGTTCCGGCTGTTTGAGTTGAGCGGTCCGGTTTAACAAATCCGGCGCGTACTTGCGGTTATAGCCTGTTGCCGCCGTAAACTCATTGAGCATTTTCGTCTTGGTCTTGCGGTCTCCGCTTTGATGCCGCAAACAGATTTCGTTTGAATTTTTTTTCACAGAGGCTTTCCCAAAACGCGCCCCAGGGCGTCAGTTTTGGGAAAGCCTCCACACTCATTTTTAACCCCATGTTGACCTCCGGTTTCTCAGTCCTTTACCGGCAAGCCTCCATTTGGGTCAGATTTTTGATGAGGCGCCGCGGGGGGTTGCGTTTCAAGCGAAAACAGGATAGTATGGTACAATATGCAAGGCGTCCCGTTGGAAGGGACATGAGGATGAAAAATGTATGCCAAAGAGACGTTAGACGCGGCGATAGAAGAATACAGCGAGTCTCTAAAATCACCTCCCTCGCGCTCGCTAAAAAGACACGGCAAAGTTAAAGCCCGATTTTGCCCCAGCCTCTTATGAGCGAGCGCGTACATATGCGGGGAAGGGAGCGTTAACTGTGGCGATAGCGGAGCTTGCCAAGCCTTTCGCCTTATAGCCCGGTCTCGTCAAGTCCTCTTATTGCCGGGCGTACGCCTATGACCTAAAGGCGCCGCTTGGAATGGCGGACGGCGACTCCCTCAAGAGCGGCGTATGAAGAAAGCGGCGTACCCATAGGCGGGCTTTATGAATCTCAATAAGAGGAGGCTGTTTTATCACGCCTGATGTTGAAAGGCTCATAAAGCGTGTAAGAAAGGAGAACCCGTATGACGACTAAGAACTTTTGCATAGCGCTCTGTATGCTTCCGCTTGTTCATATCTATGCGCTTGATTTGACCATAGCAAAGGAAGACCTCCGCATTGAACAGCGCGTTGACGGAGGCTTTCATCTTTTCATACGGAAAAAACCTGACATCGCCTCGGCGCTGATAGCCGAAAGCACCAAGGATTTCACATACAATGAGCCGAATTACGCATACCGCGCTCCATTGTGGAATGCGATCAACGGTGACGAGATGAGGATTGTCAATGGCGCGCCCCTTTCTCCGGCAAGCGGCATATGGTCGCTTATTGATTCCTCGCCGGAGCGCGACGAGCAGTTTGGCGAGGCTTTTCATATCTATATTCCGTACATCCTGTACTACGGTTATGAAACTGGACGCCACGGCGAGTTGTATGTTCGGGACGGCGCCTATTTCAATCTCCGCGCCTTCGCGTTGCCCTATGGCGACTATGCTGGCGCTTTCCAAGACAACCCTTTTGTCCTTGAGGTGACGCAGAAGCCGCTGCCCGGTCCGCCTGATGGAAACTATATGGGCGAGACCTTGGCGACATTTTCTGATATAAGCCGCAAAAGCGGCGGCGGCATGGCGCTGTCGTCCGCGCCTGAAGATATTGCGCCGCAAATTAGGGACATACTTGAAAAAGAGAAGGGCAAATCTCTGGACGTGGTGGTTTGTCTTGACACCACCGGCAGCATGAAAGACGATATTGCCGCGATTAAAAAATCGCTGGCGCCCGTGTTGTCCGGTATGCGGAACGAGTTTCCGTCTTTCAGAATGGGATTGACGCTTTTCAAAGACTACAAGGAAGCGTACGTCACCAAAGTGATTCCCTTTGCCACTACTATTGCGGCGATTCAAAGAGAGATTGACAGGATAACGGTGGGCGGCGGGAAAGACACTCCAGAGGCGGTGTACGAGGCGCTGTACGATGGCGCGACCAAATTTCCGTGGGAAGCCCAATCCCGCCTCATCATCCTCATAGGAGACGCGCCTCCCCATCCGCGTCCTGTGGGCGCTGTCACGCGGGAAATGACGGAAGCCGCGCTTGCTGAAAAAAACATCACGGTATATACCATAGCGTTGCCTCAGTGAAACACGAACCGCACGAACAGAGGGAGCGTGGTTTGCGCGGTTATGACCAGAATAGCATCCCGCTTTGACAAGAACCGCGTGGATTAAGGTTCGCGGCAGGTTGCTATGGAACGATGTCCTGGGAACTGTTCAGAAATAACATGCCGTGCATTTTGTTTATGAACAGATCTCTGCGTATACGCCGCCGCAAAACCTTCTTCACGCCGCAAAAACATCTCGTCGAATCGAAGGCTCACAAACCGCGGGTTCGCTCCACCCTGAACGATAGGCGCTCTCCGCAGCGCTCCCCGCAGCGATCTCCGCAACGCTCCCTTGTCTAACGCATCTTTTTTCTCTATACTATCCCTCATTATGCATAAAAACGTTGCGGCAAACATCCACAAAGTCTTGGTCTTGGGTTCAGGCGGCTTAAAAATAGGGCAAGCCGGCGAATTCGACTATTCTGGTTCGCAAGCGCTCAAGGCGTTGCGGGAAGAAGGAATCAAGACCGTTCTCATCAACCCGAACATCGCCACCATACAAACCAGTGAAGGCATGGCGGACGCCACCTATTTTTTGCCCGTCACTCCGGCCTATGTGCGTCAGGTTATTGAGAAAGAACAACCGGATGGACTGCTCCTCGCCTTTGGCGGACAAACCGCGCTGAACTGCGGCGTGGCGTTGAACCGGGAGGGAATCCTCTACAAATACGGGGTGAAGGTTCTTGGCACGCAGGTGAAAGCCATTGAAGACACCGAAGACCGCGAGCGTTTCGTGCGACGTCTTGACGAAATCGGCGCAAAGACGCCCCGCGGCATCGCGGTTACCGATACGGAAGCGGCGGTTGAAGCCGCAAACGAGATAGGCTTTCCGGTCATGGTGCGCGTCGCCTACGCGCTCGGCGGCGCTGGCTCAGGCATTTGCAAGAACGAAGCCGACATCCGCAAACGGTGCGACAAGGCGTTTTCCTATGCGCCGCAAGCGCTTGTAGAAGAATGGCTCGGCGGTTGGAAAGAAGTCGAATACGAGGTGGTGCGGGACAGGTTTGACAATTGCATTACGGTGTGCAACATGGAAAACCTCGATCCTCTGGGCATACACACCGGCGAGAGCATCGTAGTAGCCCCATCCCAGACCCTCACGGACAGCGAATACCACAAACTGCGCCGCATCGCCATTGACGTGATCCGGCATTTAGGCGTTGTAGGCGAATGCAACATCCAATACGCCCTTGACCCCGCTTCCGAAGATTACCGCATCATAGAAGTGAATGCGCGGCTCTCCCGCTCCTCCGCCCTCGCGTCAAAAGCCACAGGCTACCCGCTCGCTTTTGTCGCCGCGAAGCTCGCGCTCGGCTACTCCCTCGTTGACATTGAAAACCGCATCACCCGCGTCACCACATCCTGCTTTGAGCCGAGTTTGGACTACTGCGTGGTGAAAATCCCGCGTTGGGATCTCGCCAAGTTCAAAAATGTGGAGAATCGCATCGGATCGGAAATGAAAAGCGTCGGCGAAGTTATGTCCATAGGTCGCGCCTTTGAAGAAGCCCTCCAAAAGGCGCTCCGCATGACCGGTACCGGCGCGGCCGGGCTTTCCGGCGATGACAACCTGTGCGGCGCCGGCTTCACCACGGCGAAAATCAGGGATATTCTCGCGCGCCCCACGGATCGCCGCATCTTCGTCATCTACCGCGCCCTTCAGGAAGGCTGGACTATTGATAAAATCCACCGCCTCACCCGCATAGACAAGTGGTTTCTGTATAAAATACAGAATGTGTTTGAATGCGAGCGGGAATTAAAAAGCCGCGAAACCGCAAAAACGGATTCTCCTGCGGACTGTCCTCCCGCGCTTCTCCTCCGCGCAAAACAACTCGGCTTCTCGGACGCCCGCATCGGACAACTCATGGGCGCATCCGAGTCCGGCGTCCGCAAGCTCAGGGAAACGCGCGGCATACGTCCGGCGGTCAAGCAGATCGATACGCTTGCCGCTGAATACCCGGCGAAGACCAATTACCTCTACCTCACTTATGCGGGCGGCGGCGCCGTTGACGATGTACAGCCGTCAGGACAGGGCGTGATGGTTCTCGGTTCCGGCGCGTACCGCATTGGGAGCAGCGTTGAATTCGACTGGTGCTGTGTAAACGCGGTGGACACGGCGAGGAAACTGGGGCGGCGCTCCATCATGGTCAACTGCAACCCGGAAACCGTGTCCACAGACTACGACATGTGCGACCGGCTCTACTTTGAGGAACTCACCCTTGAGCGGGTGCTGGACATCTACGAACGCGAACGCCCGGACGGAGTGATCCTTTCCGTGGGCGGGCAGACGCCCAACAACTTGGCCATCGATCTGTACAACGCGGGCGTGGTGATATATGGCACCACACCCCAATCCATAGACAAAGCCGAAGACCGCAACAAGTTTTCCGCGCTTCTCGACACGCTCGGCATTGAGCAGCCCGAATGGAAGGAACTGACGGATCTGGCGTCCGCCAAGCGCTTCGCGGCGGAAGTCCGTTATCCGGTGCTGATCCGCCCCAGTTACGTGCTGTCCGGCGCGGCGATGAACGTGGCCTGGGACGACGCCAGCCTCGAACAATTCCTCGGCATGGCCGCGGACGTGTCCGCCGAGCATCCGGTAGTCATCTCGAAATTCGTGGAAAACTCCAAAGAGATTGAGATAGACGCGGTTGCCAGGCGCGGCGAGATTCTCTTTCACGCCATAACCGAGCATATTGAAAACGCGGGCGTTCATTCGGGCGACGCCACCGTGGTGCTGCCCGCCCAGCGGCTCTACATCGAAACGATCCGCAAGGTTCGTAAGATAAGCTCCCAGATCGCCCGCAAGCTGAACATCACCGGTCCCTTCAACATTCAGTTCCTCGCCCAGCGCAACCGCGTACGGGTCATCGAATGCAACCTTCGGGCGAGCCGCAGCTTTCCGTTCTGCTCCAAGGTCTGCCGCGTGAACATGATCGAACTGGCCGTACGCGCCATGCTGGAAGAACCCATACCGCAAGTCCTCCCCTCCTCCCTGGACCTCGAATGGGTGGGCGTGAAAGCGGCCCAGTTCAGCTTCTCCCGTCTGCACGGCGCGGATCCCATTTCCGGCGTGGAAATGGCAAGCACCGGCGAAGTCGGCTGCATAGGCGAAGACCTGCACGACGCCTTCCTCAAGGCGCTGCTTTCCGTGGGCTACCGCCTTCCCCAAAAGCGAATACTTCTTTCAACGGGACCTATGGAAGCAAAGTTGGACTTCCTCGATTCCGCCAAGAAACTCTGTGAGATGGGCTACGAACTTTACGCCTCACGCGGCACCGCGAAATTCCTCAACAGCAACGGCGTACCCGTCACGCGCCTTCACTGGCCCCTTGAAGGCAGGGAGCCGAACATCGCGGACTATATTCGCCGCCGTGACATCGACATGATCATCAATATTCCCAAAAACAATCAGGCGACCGAATTGAAGAACGATTATATCATCAGGCGCATGGCCGTTGATTTCGACATACCGCTTTTCACCAACATCAAGGCGGCGCGAGAATTCGTAGACGCGCTTGCGTACAAAAAGGCGAGGGGGCTTGAGATAAAGGCGTGGGAAGAGTATGTGTAGGCGCGGCGCCGGACGAGCGGTTCGCAAACCGAAGGTTCGCAACAACCCATAAATCGTGGTTTTCATGGCTTTTTCAACGAAAAAACCATAAAAACCTACAAGCGCAACAGGCAGCTAGTTCACCGGACGCGCATCCGTAAGCGCCGAGGTGGAATACAGTTGATCTTCCGCCCATAGCGCCGTTGATTTGACCGTTGAGTTGAATTTCAGGTCCGCTATGGCTCCCCGCAGGGCGGGCGCCCGCACGGTCTGAACGTAATTGCCCTTTTCATCATAGCCGAGCAAATAATTCACCGGATATTTTGAATCAATGGCATAGTTTCCGTCCGCGACATTCAGCGAAGGAAACGGAAAGCGCGGCTCTACCGGAGGATCGAAAGAGATGCTGCGCACAGCCTCTTCTCCGGCTTTGTTTACCAACACCGTGCGGTACAGACCGCGGGGCAGCGGCTCTTCATCAATCATGGCGATGCTCCTGCTTCCCACCCACATCTTGCCATCCTGCTGAAGCGCTATCCAATCCCGTTCCGAAAGATGCCAGCGCAGCCCCTCGCGATCATGGTACAAGTAGAGATCGTCAAGGTTTTCTATTCCGTCTTCGTCGGCGGCAAGAGCGAAAAAAGAAAAACGCTCTTTCACAACGCCGTTTTCCTGCACATACGCAAGCCGCATAACGGCGTACGAGATCTCCGGTTCGGTGCGGCTGCACGCGGCGAGAACCAACGCCAGAAACGCTAAATAAAAAAGAAAGCTGTTTTTCATGGATTTACTACAGTATAGACGCTCGTCCGCTCTTTTGCAAGTACGATTTTCACTCACACTCGCTTGTTAGTTGAACCGGTTGCACAAAGAAAGAGCCGGCTTACTTCTCCAACTATATCCGAGCAATTGGAGAAAGTGCAAAACGACCAAAGGTTCAGCGAACCTCGCACGCGATGCAACGCGGACAAGCCGTCCCGCCCTGGAGGGCGGGGCGGTTCATTTTTACGGCTCAGGTTTTGCGGAAGTCTCGGGGTAGAGAACAAGAGTCGCGGGGCCTCGGGGAAGCAGCCTAACGCAGATGTCCCTGATGTCCTCCGGCCTCACCGCGTCGTACAAATCAGGGAGTTTGTCCAAAGCGCTTAACGGCTGATTGAAAATCACCTCGAGATGGGCGTAGTAGCCGGCTATAAAACTGTTTTGTTGAACGGCATCCTCGTGGGACTTTTTCAGGGCTTCCACCGCCCTGGCAAACGTATCGCCGTCAATCTCTCCCCGTCCGACCATTTCTATCTGCCGCGACACTTCGGCGCTGAGTTCCTCCGCCCGGCCGGGATCGCAGAAAAACTGGATTGCCATTGACAGCTCGCCGGGAGGCGGCAGGGCGGAGAGATCGGAGCTTACCCCAATGGAATAAACGCCGCCCAGCTTTTCGCGGATTTCTTCGGTAAGCCTGATGTCAAGATATTCGCGTAACACCGCCGCCGCCGCGCTCCCGGAAGCGGCAAAGGCTTCGGGCATAAACCAGCTCTGAAAGACAATGCTTTTTTCCTCACGTCCCTTGTAAATATGTTTTAAGGTTTTCCGCGGACGGTTGATTGTAACATCAGGAAAACCGCTTGCGG
>JAIRLZ010000037.1 GCA_031259035.1 Treponema sp.
CGAAACTACGGCAAAGCTCCGAAAGCTCTTTGAAAAATTGAATATAGACTACCTATTTTAAGCGGAGTTAGGGATGAAGAGTTCTGCAAAATCGTCGATTGGGATTCCAGGTACATCCCCGCTTCTGAAAAAGCGGCCTACAAGGTAAACGCCTATGCCATGAGTTCGTATATCGCCATAAAGACATTCCTGATTGGCCTTCAGCGTTTGAACGCCTCCGGCAAGCCGCTGACTCCCCAGAATTATCTGGAGGCCATGGAAAGTCAGCGGGTTCCCATCGCTATTTCCGGCGGCGTCAGCTATGCCGGAGGAAGCCGCATAGGGTTGGATGCCCTTTCCTTTGCCAAATACCAGCCCCCTGCGCCGGGAGGAACCGCCGCAGATGGAACTTTTATTGAAGCGGATCCCATGGCGTCCATTGACGAACTGATATCCAAAATGGGCGGTTAAAACCCTGGCGTTCAGCCATGCGGGGTTGCCGCTTTCCGCCCCGGGTAGTCCGCGTGATTCCTTACGGGGCGGATATATAAACCTTTTCCAGTACTGGAGTGGTGATTTTTTTCGGAAAACAAAAGGAAAACCTATGAGTTACGATTATTCAAACAAGGTGATTGCCGTTGACAAGGCGTTGTCCTTGGTAAAAGATGGCGATCATATTGTAACCGGCATGGCCGCCGCGGAAGCCCATGATTTTTTTATGGGCATACATACAATCATTGACAGGGGGGTTAAAAATGTTACAGTCAGCAATTGTTTGCCTATGGCGGAGGGGGATTATTTAACTAACCCTGAATACATTGGCAAGATCAATGTGAATTCATGGTTTTACACTCCCCAACTCAGACGGAACCACGCCATAGACGCGGTGTCCTACATTCCCAATCATCTTCATACCGCCGGGTGGAAAAGGCGGGATCACATTAAGACAAACATTTTTATCTGCAACGCCAGCCTGCCGGATAAGCATGGGTATGTTTCCGCGTCCCTTTCCGCCACCTACGAGCGGGGAATCAGGCTGAACGCGGACATGGTGATCCTGGAAATCAACCCCAAGGTTCCCCGCGCTTTCGGAGATGTGGAAGTCCACGTCAAGGACGTTGATTACCTGATAGAAACCAGTTATGACATCCCTGAGATTCCCGATGCGGAGCCTAATGAGATAGACTATAAGATCGGCAAACTTATCGCGGATGAGATAGAGGACGGGGACTGCCTCCAGTTGGGGATAGGCGGCATGCCCAACGCCATCGCCAAATCCCTCTATAACAAAAAGGATCTGGGCGTCCATACGGAGATGCTGACCAGCGAGATGGCGAAGTTGTTTGAGGCCGGAATCATAACCGGACGAAAAAAGAAAATTTATCCGGGAAAAATGGTTTGTACGTTTGTTTTTGGGACAAGGGCGATGTACGACTTTGTTGATGATAATCCCGGGGTGGCGGTTTTGGATGGGGACTATGTGAATGACCCTTATGTGATTGGCCAGAACGATCATCAAGTGTCCATCAATTCTTCTGTGGAAGTGGATGTGACGGGCCAGTGCGCTTCTGAAAGCATCGGTACAAAGCAGATCAGCGGAACCGGAGGGCAGGCGGACACCGCCATAGGCGCCCAGAATTCCAAGGGCGGCCGTTCCTATATCTGCCTGTATTCAACCGCCACGGTCAAGGGAGTGGACGGACAGCCGAAAAAGGTGAGCAAGATCGTACCCTGCCTGAACCGGGGCGCCATAGTGAGTCTTTCGCGGATGGATGTGGACCGGGTTGTAACCGAATATGGCATCGCGGAACTGCGGGGAACCAATGTCCGGGAGCGGGTTCAGCGTCTGACCGCCATCGCCCATCCGGATTTTCGGGAGGGCATCATGCGGGAATCTCAGGATTTGGGCATTATTGGAAGGAAGTCGTTCTGATGGCGGAATTTGAATTTCAGGAAAAAAAAGTCTACTATGAATCCTATGGTTCCGGGGAGCCTCTCCTTCTTTTAAACGGCATTATGATGTCAACGAAAAGCTGGATTCCCTTTATCGAGAACTTTTCCCAAAACAATCGTCTGATCGTGGCGGATTTTTTCGATCAGGGGCAGAGTTCGTACATGACCGAAGCCTACGAGCACGGCATTCAGATAGCGCTGATCCGCGCCCTGCTGGATCACCTGGAACTCAAACGGGTGAATATCTGCGGGATTTCCTACGGCGCCGAAGTGGGGCTGGGATTCGCCGTGAAACACCCGGAACGAGTGAGAAGGCTGGCGCTTTTCAACGGGGCGGCCCGCACAGCCCCGCTGCTTGCCGACATCGGCCACGCATGGAATGAGGCGGCAAAACTGGAGGGCGGGTTGGCGTATTATCTTGCGGCGATTCCCGTGATCTACTCCGACGCCTATTATGAACGCCAAAAGGACTGGATAGATAAACGGAAAGAACTGCTGGTTCCTTATTTTGCCAATTCCGAAGTGAAAGAACGGCTTGTACGCCTGACAAACAGTTCCGAAAGTTTTGACGTAGTAGATGAACTCTCCCGGCTTGATATGCCGGTGCTGGTGGTCAGTTCGGAAAAGGATTGCCTTATCCCCCTGAGGGAACAGGAGACCCTAATTCGGGGCATTAAGGATGTCCACCACGTTGTTCTGCCCGATTGCGGTCATGCTTCAATGTACGAAAAACCCCTGCTGTTTTGCGCTTTGACGCTTGGTTTTATCAACGCGAAAAGCGTTAGGTTCGCCATCTAAAGGGAACCTCTGGAAACTCAACCGGAGCTTCCAGAGGTTCCCTACATACGGTTCCTAACCGCCGGTCAGGAACCGCGCAAAAATAGCATGGGGAACATTTTATTCGCAGTGAAGTCCACTACCCGCGCCTTAAGGCGGCCGCACTCTTCGCACTCTGCGGCGGGAGGTTCATTTTCATTGCTTACGTAATACGGCTCCTTAATCCTCCGATTCCGCTATTATGAAATCCACGGGGATGAACACAGCGAACTGTTTTTTCCCCTTTCCATTTTTTATATATATGTTATAATACTACCATGAGCATACTATTCTATTCCCTCGGCGCGGCTGAGGAAGTGACTGGATCCAAACACGTGCTGGAAATTGACGGAAAATCTTTCCTTGTGGACTGCGGCGCGTTCCAGGGATCGCGGATGGAAGCCGACCGGAAAAACCGCGATTTTGGCGTCGCCCCGGACCGTATTGAGGCGGTGGTGTTAACGCACGGACATCTCGACCATTGCGGGCTTCTGCCCTTGCTTGCCAAAAAAGGATATAGGGGGAACATATACGCGACTCCCGCGACACGGGATATAGCCAGCCTTATTATGATGGACAGCGCGAATATTCAGGCGCATGACGCGGTGTTCCTGCGCAAACAGGCGCATAAAAAGGGTGAGAAATTCGATTGGCAGCCGATATTTGACGAGCGGGACGCTATTCAGGCGACGAGCCAGATCATGGGCGTGTCCTATAACCGCCCGTTGAACATCAGCGCGGGCGTACAGTTGGAACTGTTTGACGCGGGGCATATTTTAGGGTCCGCGATGGTCATGCTGACGGCGCGGCAGAACGGCAAAGCGGTGAAAATCCTCTGTTCAGGCGACTTGGGGCGTCCCGGCAAGCCCATTATCCGGGATCCGGAGACCGCGATCCCCGCGCCCGATTACATCGTGCTTGAAAGCACCTATGGCAACAGGCTGCACGACGCCACAGACGATGCCATGCAAAAGCTGGCTGAGGTGTGCAAGCGCACCGTAAAAAACAAGGGCTGCGTCCTCATTCCTTCTTTCGCCATTGAACGTACGCAGGAATTGGTCTACTATTTCCATATGCTGGTGGACGAAGGGATAATCCCCGAAATTCCCACTTTTGTGGACTCGCCGATGGCCACCAACGCGACCACGATATTTCAGGTTCACCCCGAATGTTATGATGAAACCATACGCGAAGCCTTCATCAAACATCACAAAAACCCCTTCGGCTTCAACGCCCTGCACTTTACCACCAGCGTAGATGAATCCAAAGCCCTTAACAACCATCCCGGCCCGCTCATCATCATAAGCGCCGACGGCATGTGCGAAGCGGGGCGCATTCAGCACCACCTCATCAACCGCATCGGCAGTCAGGACACCACCATTCTGACGGTCGGCTACATGGCGGAAAACACGCTCGGCAGACGCATCCGCAACCGCGAGAAAGAGGTGAAAATCCACGGACAGTGGTTTGCGCGGCGGGCGGAGGTTGAAGAAATCAACGCATTCAGCGCCCACGCGGACTATGAAGAGGCGTTGCGGTGGCTCAAAACCTTTGACACATCCCGCTTGAAGAAAATATTCCTTGTGCATGGCGAACCCAAGCCTCAAGCGGCTTTCAAGCGGATCCTTGCTGACAACGGCTTCCCGCAAACGGAAATTGTGAAATATGGGCGGACGTATGATATGAGCGAGGGCGGGGACGCCGGCGAATGTACCTGCGGAGGTTCCCTATGAAAATCTCAACGCGGGGGCGCTACGGCGTCAGACTCCTCATCGACCTCGCCGAACATATGGACGAACCGCATGTTTCCCTGGCGAGCATCGCCAAGCGGCAGGGTATCAGCGTCCGGTATCTTGAACAGGTCGCGGTCATACTCAGGCGGACGCTTTTCATCCGTTCCGTAAAAGGGGCGTCCGGCGGCTATACGCTTGCCCGCCGCCCGGAGGACATCATCATAGGCGACGCGCTGAGGGAACTTGAGGGCGATATGCTGGTGGTTGATCCGCCGCTTCCCAACGTGCAAGAGACCAAATTGCAAAAAGTTATCAGGCGGACGGTGTTTGACCGGCTCAATGAACGCATCGCTTCGGTGATTGCCCGGGAAACGCTCGCCTCGCTGATAGGGACTGTTGATCCAGATGAATCGTATATGTATTTTATATAGCGTTTTGGCGGCGATCTCCACAGTGTGATGAAAAAGCGAGGCATAGGGGCGCACAGAGAGGCTATGAAATAACGCTCATAGCAATCAACGCCCATTGCCAGAACCCTGCCATATTGCCGCTGTAAAGACTGCGGACGCCGGTTTGTCAGCGGCCATAAAACAACCTGCCGGGACGCCTTCCCTGAATAGTCAAGCCGCATTGCGCCGCAACGCGTGGGCGGGCGGACCCGGCTACTACATGACCAAGGGGTTTCCCATAAAGTCTGTTGGCAAGGCTATGGCGCGGGCTGGAGCGTGCGTCGCCATGGTCTACTGCCTGCCGTCCATAGCGACCCAATCCATCTCTTTGATTCAAGACGCCGAGACTATGAGCGTCAACAAGCACCTTGCCGGCGTGACGCTGGTTGGCGCCGTGGTGTTGGGCGGACTTATCCGCGTGGCTAAAACCGCTGACAAGATGGCGCCAATCATGTTCCTACTGTATTTTATAGGATCGCTGTTCGCGCTTTTTTCCTACGCGGACAATATCATCCCCTGCCTGATCTTGGTATGCAAGTCGGCTTTTACCGGAACCGCGGCTGCCGGAGCTTTTATGGGCGCCGGGACCTCTATGGCCATCCGCATGGGTCTCGCCCATGCGACCTATTCCTGCGAAGCGGACATGGGTTCCGCTCCTAGCGCCCATGCGGCCGCCGTCATCGACCACCCGGTGCGCCAGGATCTCTGGGGCGTTTTTGAGGTTCTGGTTGACGGTCTTGTCTGCGCCTTATCTGGCCTGGTGGTGTTGTCAAGCGGTGTATGGAAAGAGATCGGCGCGGATACGGCGTTTACCATGCCCGCGGCCGCGTTCCAAAAGGCGCTGGGCAATGCGGGCGCTTATATTGTTACCATCTCCCTCTTCCTCTTCGCCCTGTCAAGCATCATCGCCGTCATCTGGTATGGTGAAAAGCTGGTGGAGTTTTTCTTCAATACAAAATGAAGCTGGGTCATTTCTTTCCACCAATTTCGCGCGATGCGGTTTTAAGCTCCACCACCAAAGGGCCATAATCCCACGCGCCGTTCTGCCCGCCATATATTTCGGACGGCGGTAGGGGAAACTGGACCGCACTCCGCTTTCCCCTCCCCTTCAGGATGGGGGCTTTTTTTAATGAGAGCCTTAGAATTATTGCCAAGGAGCGCCGCCGCAGGCCCGTACCATGGCCTCTATGACCGCTTCGCTTTCGGGTGAGTACGGTTCTCCTACGCTCCGGTCGAAAAGTCCGAACATCTCGCCGGAATCAAACGCCCCATTGTCCCAATAAATGGGAACAAGTCCAAAATCATGGGCTTTGCCGTAAACATAGGAAAAATACTCAAGCCGCGTCTGTTCGTACCCTTCCTGCCATACGGCGCCGCTTTCGCCGATAATAACCGGAATTGATTTTCCCGTGATAAATTTATCGGCCAAGGCTTTAAAAGCGGCGTCCACCGCAGCTTTATCCACTGCGGAACCCCAGTCATGCCGGGTTCCCGCGATACAGAATTCGTAGGGGTCGTAGTAATGCACCGCTACGATGAGTTTGTTCGCTGTGTTTTGTTTGTCTTCAGGCAGCTTGAAATATTCGGCTATGGTGTGCTGTGGAACCGCGCAGTATCCATGTATAATGAGAAACCGGTGCTGGTTGTTGCCGCCCACACCGCGTACGGCGTCCACAAAGACCTGCGTCCAGTTGTTCAGCATTTCATACTGGGGTTTTTGAACGGCTTCCATACCCCATCCCCAGTCGCCGTCGTGCAGTTCGTTGAACGCCTCAAACATGAGATAATCGCCGTAGTTTTTGAAGTATTTGGCGATCTGCGTCCACACCCGCTCAAACTGCGCGGTCACCTGCTCCATGCCTTCCGCGTTCTTGCGGGCTGTGTTGAGGGAAAGCCAGCCATTGTCCTTCACTACAATGCCGTCTTTTTCAACAGATCCATCGTGATGGATGTTGATGATTGCCTTGAGTCCGGCGTTATGCGCGTATCCCACGACTTCCGCAACGCGCCGCAAGAAATCTTCGTCAATGTGGTAGTCCGGCGCGTCGCCAATGTGTCCCATCCATGTGATGGGGATGCGCACAATGTCGTATCCGGCGGCTTTTACGCCGTCGAAAATATCCTGGGTAATGCGGGGGTTCCCCCACGCGGTTTCCTTTGATACGCCTTGGTTAAAGGCGTCAAGGGCGTTTCCCAAATTCCACCCGACAGCGATCCCTTCTTCTTTGAAATAAGAAAGGGAATCACGTTCTGTCATAGCTTCAGGGATGAATTCGTTTTCCGTGTCTGTAGCGTTGGGCTTGCTTCCAGACTTGCATCCTGAGAACAGCAAGCCTACAAGCAACGTCCACATCAACATGCATGACGTCATTTTACAACCTAGCGTGATAGTGGTCTTCATATAGTACAACTTCTCTGAAAAGTATAAGAGGCGGTCATCCGCCTCTTATAATATCGGCGCATCTCATGCAATGGCGCGGAAAAACCTCAAAACTTGAGTTCTGTACCTGTACGCGCCCGTAATTTGCGCCCCTCCCTAAATAGTTCCCTTGTTGGCTTCGAGAATGGCTCCGTTTTCCGTGAGCGCACCAATGCGGTCTCCAGTGGAAGCCATCAGGCGGGTTGCGGTATGGGATAATGCCGACGGCATGTTACAATGCCATGAACGCTTGCCACAAGGATTTTACCGTTGTTTTTGTCGTTCCACCACTCTATGTCTTCAGCTATGGCAGGATACTTGCCCGTATCCCCGTAAACACGGACTGTCAAACGCCGTGTTGATACCCGTCGTCCAATCGGAAAGAGCCTTTTGCCGGAGCAGGTAATTCTACCTGAACTCTTCATTGTTTTCCTTCTGAACTTCACCATATTCAAAAAATGTATCCCCATAACGTCGGTCAATACATATTCATGATGGACGTCTTCCCGAAGCCGGAATGTCGTGTGAAACTTTTCAAGTTTCACATAATCAAAATTCACTATGTTGATTGTGATGACTCGCGGCAAGTCGCCGTAATCCTCCCCTTCTTTTATCCCCGCGACATACTCGCGCGCCCAGTAATAAAGCGTCCGCTCCGTCATGTTGTGGAGGTCTTTCAGTTGGACTTCTATTTCCGCCTTGATGTTTTTCCGGGTGTCGGTCTCCCCAAGCGCGCGAAAATCAAAAGCGACCGATTTATCACCCAAGTTTTCCGCCGAAACGCTTCTGTTTTCGAGAATCCTCACCAGTCTCAGCGGCTTTTCCGAAGAATCCGCCAAAACCGCGTTCAAAAAAGCCAAGCATTGCTCCTCATCTCCCTTTTCTCCCATAACTTTGAGAAAAAGATAGTCGTTCAGCGGGTTAAACCGTTCTATAATGACAGTTTAGACAGACTTCCCGGCTTTGTCAAGAAACTAGCGCCTTGTAAAGACTAAATGGACGGGTATAAACCGTGTAGTTTAATACGGGCATCCTTAGTCGTAAACTGCCACTTCACCGTCTTTTGATTCCGGTTTCGGTCATGCCGCCATGCCGCCAGTTCACTTTGCAACTTTTCCAGCGTGTCTATCCGCCGGTTAAGGCATTGGCTGGTCATAACGCTGAGTTCGATCTCCGCTCTGTTAAGCCAGTTCCCGCGCTTGGGCGTATAATGTAATTCCAGCTTTTGCGCTATTCTGAACGCTTCCTCCGCCGGAAATGTCTCATACAATGAGGACAGCGTGTGCGTGTTCAGATTGTCCATGACCAGCGCCACTTTGTCAGCCTGCGGATATGCTTCGGTCACGATGGATTTCACTTCCCGATAAACCTTTCCCCTCATACTGATTACCCCTCCCATGAGCAGGGTATTTTATACCAGAGCTTTTAGCTTAATCAAGGTGCTAGTCGACTGGAGGCTTATTATTCTATAACGTCGGCAAACCGGCATCCGCGCCGCCAGCCTATTGAGCGGTGCAAATAACGCCTATCACATCAATTGACGCCCCTTCCCTTTCCTCGTCATCTTGCTCTACATAAAGATGCAGGGTGTACTCTTTTCCCGCTTCAAGGTTGTCGGCGATTTCCGCGTAGGCGTATCCATAATAGCCGCTGCGATAACTTACGTAGCTGTTGATCGACCTCCATGCGTCAATCTCTTCGATCCAAGCCTCGCCATTGCGGAACTGATCGCTCTCAATGAAAAGCACACCCACGGATTTGCCCATCACTTTGATGGCAAGATCCGCGTTTGGATCGTTCGTGGTCCAGCCTATAATATCCTCACCGCCGCTCTTTTTCCATTCACCGGGAAGAGTCGCCTTTTTTGCGGTCCAGCCGGAAGATTCGATGTCCGAGGCGAGATAATCGGTGTCGCTTCCACTAATAAACCGTACATTCTGGAATTCGGCGGATACAAGGGCTTGGGGGAGAGTTGTATCAATAGGAGGAATTTTAGAAGGCGGAGAATTCCACGCTACGTCAAGATAGCGTGTAACGCCTGCGGCGATGTTGGCGTGACCTTCGTTGTTCGGGTGGATGGTTTCACTGCCGGAGAAGTACCGATCCCAGTCAGCAGGTTTCACCCAATCCGCCCAAGCAAGCGTGGGCAATCCGTAATAATCGCCGATTTTTTCCTGGTTGGCGCGGGCGCTCTTGTCGGGGTTGGCTTTCTCGTTCACCGCAAGAAGGATCACCGCGCGTTCCGAGTCATTGAGCAGTTGCCGCAACGCCCCTTCGTAGGAACGTTGCCGCACCCGCACGCTGAGCCACTGGTCGTTCATGGCGAATTCCACAAACACCACATCGGGATTATACGCAAGTACATGATCCTTGACGCGGATCGAAGCGAAAGCGGAATCGGTTCCACTGACGCCGGAATTGCGATAATTGACCGTGCCGCCTGTTTCTTTGGCTTTCGCCTGCCACCACTGGTTGACAAGTCCAGACCAGCCTGCTGAATCTGCGGGAACCGCTTGGTGTCCCGATGTAATGGAGCCGCCTATGGATACTACGGAAATCGTCTCGCCCTGACGGAGTTTCATCATAGCCCGCTGAAGGCGGGGATTGTCAATCGCGCCCAAACCAGAATGTTCGCCTTTGCTAGCGCAGCCGCCCAACAGAACGATGCCGCATACTGCGCTGCATACTGCGCCGCATACTGCGCCGCACGCCAAAACAGCGCGCGCCCATTGTTTCATTGTCATCTCAATTCTCCTTATCAATTAGATTAGCCATGGGAAAATATCTATTGTCACTTCTATAGCATTCTTTTCAAAAATATATGTCAAGGCTGCCTGCTATGAGTATTCAAGCCGCGTCCGCTCGCACCCTTCATGCCGCGAGGCGCCGCTTTCGCCGATAATGACCGGCGTTAATTCTCACATGGCAAGCCTATCGGCGAGGGCTTTAAAATCGGCGGCCACTGTAGCTTTATCCATTGTGGAACCCAACTCATGCGGGGTTCTCACGCTGCGGAATTCGTAAGGGTCGCGGCAATGCGCCGCCACGATGGGCTTGTTCACCGCATGTGTCTTTTGGGCGACTTAATAGTTGGCTGCAAATGGTCGCTGAACCTCGTCAATGACACAGCCCTTACAAGACGTCCACCATAGAACCGCCCGCTCCACAGCGATTCATTCCAATAGATACGCCGAAATATCCGGCAATTCATCCAGGGTAATAACCAAGTTATGATTATATACCTTTTGTTTATGCGCCAGGGTATTGTGGTGTTCCCCTGTCCAAAAATTATTTTTATGGGACTGACCCGGCGTTGAACCGTAGCCGTCGTTCCATGTCATAAACCACGCCCACATTGCATTGTCCCGCATACAGGCGTCCGGATCAGGAATCGCGCCGTTTTCTGTGAGCGCGACAATCCGATCCCTATCGGAAACCATCAAAAGAGTCTCACCGAACTTGTCCGCTTGGGAGCTAAAGTTTTGCGCAGGATTTGGGTATATATCGCTTCCTGCTACATCCACTGTCGCGGCGTTGGGGAACCAATCGGCGCTTTGACCGTTCCAGACCCATATCAGGTTGTCAAGCCCTTTTGTATTGACAAGGTAATCGTAGATGTACGCCCACAGCGCCTTATACGCATTGGGACCGCTCGCGCCCCACCAGAACCAGCCGCCGGACGCCTCGTGGAGAGGGCGCCAGATCACGGGAATATCTTGATCTTCCAATTCTTGGAGCCTCTGAGCGACCGTGTCCAGATCATTTTTAATAAGTGTGAAATCAGAGGAAGAAGCGTCCAGCTTTCCGTTGCGATACGGGATACGGAAATCAGTGTCTTTGGTGTAAAACTGTTGTTTTGGTCCGATTTTCCAATGCCAACAAAACGTTACAATGCCGTGAACGCCCGGTACAAGAGTCTCGCCGTTGTTTTTACCATCCCACCACTCTATGGCTTCATCGATCTGCTCTCTGCCGCCGTCAAAGGGAAGCTGGATAAAATCAAAGCCTTTAATGGCAGGATACTTGCCCGTGTCGTCATAAACACGGGCTGTCATATCCATAGACGCATTGGTTGTCCATGAAGTGTCCATCTGACCGGAGATGATGCGCTTCCCGTAATTATCCTTGAGATAGCTCAAAAGG
Organism: Treponema sp.; assembly: GCA_031259035.1. GTDB lineage: Bacteria > Spirochaetota > Spirochaetia > Treponematales > Breznakiellaceae > JAIRKH01. Next base: position 11,493 of record JAIRLZ010000037.1, read on the forward strand.
CGTCTTTTGTTAGGCGTCGCGTCAGCGTCGGTTCCAAAAGAAACGGGGTTTGCCTCCTCTGGCTGCGAGGGACAGGAGGAACACAGTGCCAGCGCCGTCATTCCTATAGTGAAAATACGCAGCCGTCGTGAAAAGCCGCGACATGAAAAGCCGATTCTTTTGAAGTTCATGGTTCGTCTTATTTAAAAGCCAGCTCTTATTAATATGGGAATAAATAGTTCAAAGTCCAACTGCTTGCCGTTCCATTCGAGGGGCAACCGGCCTACCACGCCGGCTTTAATTGCGCCCGCGCCAAGATTTCTCTCGATCCATACGCCCAAGCCCGCCATCATGCTGTCTTTTTGCAATGCATTTATGTCGTCTTTCTGTTCATACTCGAAGCCGATGTCCGCGCCAATAGTTGCAAAACTCAATGCGTAGGAAGGGACAAGGTACGCCACGAGGTCTAAACCGGATTGTTTTACCGCTCCAAGACTGGCAGAATCGCTGCCGAGGAACGCGGCGTCAATATGCCCGTTAAAGCGGAACCCGTAGTTGCGGTAGGTGAAGCCGATGGAAGCCTGATAATCTTTTTTCTTTTTATAGGTGGATTTGTCCTCTTGGTTTATGCCTTCAAAAGGAATTTTAACGCCTATGTCCAA
>JAIRLZ010000069.1 GCA_031259035.1 Treponema sp.
TGGGGAAAAGCGGGCTTCGGCATGAGGCGAGGCTCTCGGGGAAGCGGGGGATTCTCGCGTCGCTGGACGCTTTCCGCGGGCGGGCGCTCCGCTACGAGGCGGCGTGTTTCGCGGGCGACGCGCGGAGCGGCGGCGGCTTTCCGCGCGGAGGCTTGGAGAATGTCCTGGGAAGCGCGGCGTTCATAGAGAATGCGCTGGGCGTCTTTGAGGCGGAGGAGAGGCTGGGCGTGTTGTCGCCGCCGCCCGATCGCGAGCCGCTCCAGGACTATATGGGGAATGAATGGGGGGGCGCCTTCAAGCGGACCAAGCGGCTGCTTGAGGCGCTGGGAGTGGACGCGCCGCTTGACGAGGCGAAGCCGCCTGTCGCGGCGTTCGGCCCGCGCGCGTGGTTTCGCCCCAAGGCGCTCGCGCGGCTTTTCGAGAAAGACTGGAACTATGAGGATTTCTTCAGGGACGCGCCGCCCGGCGCCGAACGCCTCAATCAGGCGCTGGAGCTAAGCCTTGGGTATGTGGCGCAGAGCGCCGGATACTACAGCGGCTGGCTTGTGACTGACGAGCGCGCGCCGCTGGAAATGACGGGCCTGCATTTTTCGGCGTCCTCGCTGCAAGCCTCCCGTTTCTGGAAAATGACGAAGCCGCTGCGTTGGGCGATGGTCTTGTTAAAAAGGCTGCATGCCGTCTATTCGCAGTGGAGATTCCGCCTTCACAGTTCAAAGCCCTCTCCCCACGCCCCGCAGCCCTAGCCGCCCACGCCTTATTGGAGGCGGGCGGCGATAGGGTAAATTGTTCTGACGCCATCCCCCCCCCCCCCGTCCTGCGCGCCGCTGTCTCATGCGCAGCGCATCGCCTATCGCATCGCTTAGAAAAAGTTTCCCGCCGAGTTCGTATCCCCTCACCATTCAATCCTTTCAATGCGCAGTGGCTCGGCGTTTAGCTCCATGCCGCCGACCTGTCCGTTCTTGATGTGAATCACCCTGTCGGCCATTTGGGCGATGGCGGAATTGTGCGTGATAACGATGACCGTCTTGCCCGTGTCGCGGCAGGTTTCCCACAATATTTTCAGAATAAGTTTGCCCGTAACATAGTCGAGCGCGCCGGTCGGCTCGTCGCACAGGAGAATTTTCGGGTTCTTCGCCAACGCCCGCGCAATGGCGACGCGCTGTTGCTCCCCGCCGGAAAGCTGGGATGGAAAGTTGTTCAGCCGATCCGAAAGCCCCACAGACGCGAGGGTTTCCGCCGGATCATACGGGTTTTTGCAGATTTCAGAGGCAAGCTCCACATTTTCAAGCGCCGTGAGGTTTTGGATGAGATTGTAGAATTGAAACACAAACCCCACATCGTCCCGCCTGTAATCGGTGAGTTGTCTCTCGTTCATGGCGCTGATGGAGACTCCGTCCAAGGTGACGCTCCCGCTGTCGCAGGAGTCCATGCCGCCGAGTATGTTGAGCAGAGTCGTTTTGCCCGCGCCCGAAGGCCCCGTAATCACGCAAAATTCACCTTTTTCGATGATAAAGCTCATGCCGCTGGCCGCGGCGATGCGGTTGTCGCCCATACGGTAGTATTTACACACATCAACAAATTCAATATACGCCATGCCGCAAGCGAAAAACGCTTTTCATCCTCCCGCAAGGGAACGCGCCTTGATCCGGTCGGATCAGGCGTCCGCCGTCAAGAAAGCCCGCAAGCCGCTGAACACTGTTTCCAAATCGTCAAATAGCAGGCTGGCCCGTCTGTCTAAATACGTTTCCCTGTCATTGACAATCACGATTTCGCCGCCGCGCGCCAGCGTGACGCGGGGCAGAGACGCGGCGGGATTCACCGTGAGGCTAGAGCCAAGCGTGAGCATAAGATCCGCGGTTTGGGCTTCGTCCTGAGCCTGCCTGAGCGCCTCTATGGGCAGGGCTTCGCCGAAAAAGGTGATGGCGGGCTTGAGCGGGCGGTCGCAATGCGGGCAGCGGGGCATTTCGCCGCATTTGACAATGGCGGCCGCTTCCTCAAAGCCCATGCGTACGCCCGCGCACCGCAGGCAGTAGTGTACCGTGGGGGAGCCATGCACTTCGATAACCCGCTTGCCGCCCGCCTTCTGATGAAGCAGATCGATGTTTTGCGTGATGATCGCTTTGAGAAGCCCGCGTTTTTCGAGTTCCGCCAGGGTTGTATGAACAATGGAAGGCTCTTTCTCATCAAGGTTGTAGATGAATCCCGCCGCGGCTTTGTAATAATAGCTTGCATCTTGTTCAAAATAGTCGATGTCAAACATCTTTTGCGCGTCTTCAGCGGTATCTTGAGAGGTGTACAAGCCGTTCTTGCCTCGAAAATCCCGTATGCCCGACAAGGTGCTGACGCCCGCGCCCGTAAAGGCGACGCAATGCTTCGCCGAGGTGATTTTGTCGAAAAGTATGCGGAGTTTTTCTTCTATAGTATAGTTGTCAGTATATGCGCCGCTCATGGCATACCGCTCCGCACTTGTTCCAAAAACCGGTCGATGAGGAATTCCGTGTCCCTCGGACCTGGGCAGCCTTCCGGGTGGAACTGCACCGCGGAAAAGGGCGCGTTTATTGCGCGGATGCCTTCGACGGTGTTGTCATTCGCGTTGAGGAACCACGGCTCCCAGCCATCCGGCAGGGTGTCGCCGCGCACCGCGTAGCCGTGGTTCTGGCTCGTGATATAGCAGCGGTTTGTACCCGCCTCAATGCAGGGCTGATTCTGCCCGCGGTGTCCATAGGGCAGTTTGTACGTGTCCGCGCCCGCGGCAAGCGCCATGATCTGGTTGCCCAAACAGATGCCGAATATGGGTTTGCCCTTGTCAAAGGCGCGGCGGATGGCCGCAATCGTTTTGCCGCAGGCCTTTGGATCCCCGGGACCGTTTGACAAAAAAATGCCGTCATAGTCAATGCCGGTGAGATCGTGGTTCCACGGCAGCCTGATCACGTTTGCGCCGCGTGTGAGAATGCACCGCAGGATGTTGGCTTTCGCCCCGCAGTCGATGAGGGCTATGTTCGGCTTCCGGGACCCCGGCGCTGGAGACGGCGCGGCGTAGGTTTTTATTGATGTTGGCGACACGTCCGCGACCGGATGGGGTATGACGCCGGAATCAATGGACACGTCGCTGGCGCCTTCCACGAGGATTTTTCCCGGCATGACGCCGCGTTCCCTCAGCCTGCACGTGAGCGCCCGCGTGTCAACGCCGAAAATCCCCGGCACATCGCGCTTTTCAAGCCACGCGGAAAGGGTTGCCCCTGACGCGAAATGGCTTGGCCTGTCGCACGCTTCGGACACAACGAATCCCGCGACCTGCACCGTGTCCGATTCAAAATGCGCCGGTATGCCGAACTCATCGAAAAAAGGCTCGCCGGTTTTCGGGTCTACCGGCGCTCCGTAATTGCCCACAAGCGGATAGGTGGACACCAGTATCTGTCCGCGAAAACTGGGGTCTGTCAGGGACTGGGGGTAGCCGGCCATGCCGGTCGTAAACACCACCTCTCCGGCCTGCGACCGCGCCTTGCCAAATGACCAGCCTGAAAATTCACCCCCGTCTTCCAGCACGAGTTTCGCCGTTCTTGCATTCATGGGAAAATGATAATAAAAAGAGAAGAAATAGACAAGGGAGGCTCAAAGCCTCAAGGTATATAGAGAGCGTCGTGTCGCGCGATGTTTCGGCTTTACGGCGGATATGCCGCCTTGCGCCTTTCTCTCATGTATGCTATACTGCCCGCATGATCGTCTCAATGTTGCAAGTGATTTTTGAAATTCCCGATGTTGATGCCATCAAAGCGAAGCGGCGTATTGTGCAATCGGTGAAAATGAAGTTGCAAAAGCGTTTTCATCTTTCCGCGGCTGAGGTTGATCTACAGGACTCGCTCTCGTTTTCACAGATAGGCGCGGTGATGGCGTCGAATTCAAAGCGATTTGGAGAAACCGTCATGCGCAAGGCGTTTGAAATGATAGAAAACGAGAGCCCCGTCCGTATTCACGACATGGCTATACATTCAGAGGAATTTTGATTTCTTCGCTTCTTTCACCATCTTGGGAGACGGCTTTATGTGAAAAAGAGGAAAAAAGAATGAAAACAATGACGGCTTTTACACTTGAAATTGACGACCCTGACGCGGCGGCGGCGGAAATCCTGGAACAGATTGATAGTACAGGACTGTGCGAACATTCTCTGGGCATCCTTACCTGCTACACCGATTTCATTGATTCCGGCGCCGTCCGGACGATCTGCGCGGCCTTGCCCTTTGACGTAATCGGCATGACCACCGCAGGCACGGCGACGCCCGCCGCAACGGGAGAAATGGCGCTGAGTCTTCTGGTTCTTACCAGCGACGACACGGATTTTATCACCGGTACGGCGGAGATCAGAAGAGGCGAAGACATCGACGGCCTTGTCTGTACGGCTTACAAAGAGGCCTGTGCGAAGCGTTCCGGCCGGCCGGCCATGATGCTTGCCTTCGCGCCTTATATGAACGACCTGGGCGGAGAAGTCATCGCCGTAAGCCTTGACAAAGCCGCTGGAGGCATTCCCATTTTCGGCTCCCTCGCCATAGATTCATCGGTGGATTTCAGCCTTAACAGGAGCGTTTACAACGGGAATCACCATACAAACAGCGTCATATTCGCCCTTCTTTACGGCGATCTGCACCCTTCTTTTTTCGTAACCTCATTCGCGGAAGACAAAATACAGAAGCAGCGGGGAGTTGTCACTAAATCAAAAGACAATATCCTTATGGAAGTGAACAATATGCCGGTTCTTGATTACCTTCAAAGCATAGGCATCCAGAAGCAAGAGGGCGCTTGGACGGTAGCGGCCTTCCCTTTCGTAATCGACTGCAACGACGATACAAAACCTGTCACCCGGTCTATTTACCTTATCACCAAAGAAGGTTACGCAGCCTGTAGCGGCAATGTGCCGGAAAACGCGACCCTGTCGGTAGGCGGCATAGATTACTCTGATGTAATACGGACCACCCGCGAGATCTTGAAACAGATTCTTAAAAAGAAAAACGATGGCCATTCGTGTGTTCTCATGTTTTCCTGCCTGACCCGCTACTTTGCGTTGGAAGCCAATACTACCGACGAAATGGATACGGTACGGAAGACCCTGACAGATTTTCCAGACTATATCTTCGGGTACTCAGGGGGCGAAATATGTCCGGTGTATACTGAAAAAGGAAACGCCGTGAACCGTTTTCATAACTGTACATTTATCGCCTGTCTCCTGTAAGGAGCCGATGATGGCAGCGGAAGAAAAAAAGTTCGGTTCTGAGGCGGAAGAAATCGCGTATCTGCGTAAGGAAATGAAACGCCTTGGCCGTCAGTTGGATTTCACGCGGAATACTTTGGAAAGGATACGTGTCACTTCTTTTTCCCGGGAGGGCGTAAACGCCATTCTCAGGAATGAACGGATCAGGCAGGATCATACCATGAGCCTTATCCTCCAATACAGCCCCGACATCCTCTTTGTTTTTGATGAAAACATGTGCATCCTCTACTGCGCCGATATTTTTCTCCGGATTACCGGCATTAAACATACGGGGCTGGTGATCGGGCGCCATTTCAGGGAAGTCTTCGGTCGTTTTATCTCAAAAGAAAAACTTGAACATCTGGCTTCAATATTCAGAAATTCCATCCTCACCGGAGAATTGCAGATAGTCGAAGAAAAATTTGACCTGAGCGGCAGGGGCGAGGAACGGGATTACGAAGCGCTCTTTACCCCCATGTTCAACGATTCCGGCAAGATGGAAGGCTCTATCCTGCTTCTCCATGACACCACGGAAAGCCAGAACGCCATTAAACGGGCCGAAGAAGCCAGCAAAGCCAAGTCAAATTTCCTTGCCAACATGAGCCACGAGATCCGCACGCCCCTCAACGCCATCATCGGGATGGTGAATATAGGCGGCGCCGACCGGAGCGTTGAGAAAAAAGATTACTGCCTGAGCAGAATCAAGAGCGCCTCCGCCCATCTCCTCAATGTTATCAACGATATTCTTGATATGTCCAAGATTGAGGCCGACAAGTTTGATCTTTCGATAACAACCTTTGATTTTGCCGCCACGCTTAACAGGGTTATCGGCGTGCTGGGCTTCAAAATAGAAGAAAAAAAGCTGGCTCTTGATGTCGTCCTTGATCCGGACATTCCACCCGCCATTGTTTCCGACGAGCAGCGTCTTGCCCAAGTGATCGCAAACCTCCTCTCCAACGCGGTGAAATTCACGCCCGAAGGGGGGCGCGTCGCCATCAGCGCGAAACTGCTTGAGGAAAATGCCGGCGATTGTGTCATAGAGGTTGTTGTCGCCGATACGGGCATAGGCATCTCCCATGAACAGGCGGCGAAGCTTTTTCATTCGTTTGAACAGGCCGATAGCAGCATATCCCGGAAATACGGCGGCACCGGCTTGGGGCTGGTGATTTCAAAACGCATTGTAGAGCTTATGAACGGCAGAATATGGGTGAAATCGGAATTGGGAAAGGGTTCGTCTTTTATCTTCACCATACATGCGGGCAAGGGGACGCATGAAAACGCTGAAATCGAAACTCCCGATATACTGGCCCCAAAAATAGCCGGCTGTCTTGCGGGCTATACGATACTCCTTGCCGAAGACATAGAAATAAACCGCGAGATTGTACTTTCCGCTATGGAACCCACCGGCGTCCTTATAGACCAGGCTGAAAACGGACGGGAGGCTTTTGAAAAATTTGCCGCCGCGCCGGAAAAATACGATCTTATCCTGATGGATATACAAATGCCAGAGATGGGGGGCTATGAATCAACACGGCTCATCAGAAATGCGGACGTGCAAAAAGCAAAAACAATACCCATCATCGCCATGACGGCCAATGTATTCAAGGAAGACATTGAACAGTGCCTCGCCGCCGGTATGAACGGGCATCTTGGGAAACCTCTCGACTTCAACGCGCTCATCCGCGCCCTGCGCCGTTACCTGCCCGAAAAATCATCAGAGAACAAAGGAGCGCCAGCCAGACGTCTCACCACGGCGTATGCGCCGTAGAGTCCTGATGTTGACATGACCGGAAGGAACAAGTAGCATAGATACAGAGGAGTCAGAGTGTTTAAAGAAGAACCTATTGAAATTGAAGGGGCTGTTCGGGAAGCCCTTAAAAAGAATGGAGGCGTGGTTTTTGCGGTCTTGACGGTAGTCTTGACGATAGGCGTTTTTTTCATGGCTTCCTGTGTGAGCGTCCGCGCTGACGCCGTTATACAAGCCAACGGATCCGGCGCTATAACGGTGGAGTACGGCGTTTCCCATGCGCTTGATTCTCTAGGAAAACTGGACGGCAACGAGCGGTGGCGGACGGTTCCGGTGGGAGAGGCTGATTTCAGGCGCACTGTTGAGCGGCTTGACGGCGTTGAACTGGTTTCCTTCGTCTCGAAAACAAACGCGGCGCAACGGACTGCGGCGCAGTCCACGCCTGCGGCGATTGTCAACACGGTGAAACTCACATTCGATGCCATTGACTCGTTGCTTGGATTTCTTGATGCGACAGGCGGCCAAGCGTCCTTTGCAACCGAAAACGGGAAAAACAGGTTGACCCTTGTTCTCGCCCCAAAAAGCGGCGGCATTGATCCCGACCTGCTTGCGCTCTTCGCGTCGGCGTCCAGCGGGTATGCGTATGTCATAACCGTATCCGTCCCCTCGGAAGGCTCGCTGTCCGTACATGACGCTGACGGCGCCCCGCTTGTGATGCCGGACGCCGAAGTCAGGCAGGGCGATCCGCTTTTTTTCAGCGTTCCCATAGGAACCTTGCTCTCCATACAAGAGGGCGTCGTCTTGGAGATCGTCTGGGAATGAGCGTTTTCTGTCTTTTGTGGATACCGTTGTTTTTTCTCTTCTGGTCCGCCCTTGTTCCATACGGCGTTGAGGTGAGCGGCGCCCTTGCGGTTATTCTGGGAAGCGTCACCGCCATACTACAGTTTTTTTTCGGCAATTTTATTGCCGGCGGCGCGTTCGGAAAGGAGCGGTGGATCAACGTCTTTGTTGACATGGTGGCGCTTCCCGCGTTGCTGCCCTTGCTTGTCTATGCGCTTTTTCTATTGCTCCGCATTGCAAAAGATCCAACCGGTTTCGGGAGCTTTTCCCTGCTCTGGCTTGCGCCTTCGGGCATTCTGCGAACCGTTCAATGGGGCGTGGAAAACGATCCGGCGAAGCTGCTGCTGATTCCCGTGCTGTGGACGTCTATCGTGGCGTGCGCCTCTTCTTTCATAAACCTCTCCCTGAGAAAAAAAACGCTTGCCGCCGCCGTATGTTCAACGGCAAGCATAGCGCTGATCGCTCCCCTTGCAACTACGGCGTACTGGGCGTTCTTTTCCCAGATAAGGCTGACGCGCTGGGTGGTTTTGGCGGGAACGCTCGCGTTGCTGGTCTGCGCGGTTGTGATCTCGTGGCTTTTCCCGGTGAAAAAAACTGATGGCAGAGAAATTGTACAGAAGGATGGCGTATGCAATACATAAGTATGCTTTTCACCATCATAGGCAGCCTCGGTCTTTTTCTTTATGGAATGAAGGTGATGAGTGATGGCATCCAGCAGTCCGCCGGCGAGCGTTTGCAGCGGGCGCTGGCTTTTATGACCGGCACCCGTGTTACGGGCGTACTGACCGGTTTCGCGGTGACGGCGGTTATCCAGTCGTCTTCGGCGACTACGGTGATGGTGGTGTCGTTTGTGAACGCGGGGCTGCTCACCTTGAAGCAGGCTATCGGCGTGATCATGGGAGCGAATGTCGGAACGACCGTAACCGCGTGGATCGTATCGCTCGTCGGCTTTTCCTTCAATATTTCAGCCTTCGCCCTGCCTGCGGTCGGCGCCGGATTCATAATGACCATGCTCAAATGGAAGCGCAAAGACTTGGGAACGGTGCTGCTGGGCTTCGGGCTGCTCTTCATGGGGCTTGACTTCCTTACCAAATCAATGCCGAAATTTTCGGTCGAACAGCTTGAAATCATAGCGTCCGTCGCAAACTACGGGTTCCTGTCGCTGCTGCTTGCGGTCGGCGTAGGGATGAGCATCACCCTGCTTATCCATTCTTCCAGCGCGGCCACGGCGATCATTATAACGATGGGATTTCAAGGGTTAATCTCCTATGATGTCGCCGCCGGCATGATCCTCGGCGCCAACATCGGCACTACCATTGACGCGGCTCTTGCGGCAATCGGCACAAAGACCGCGGCGAAGCGGGCCGCCTTGGTGCATGTTCTCTTCAATGTGCTTGGAACCGTATGGGCGCTTGTTTTCTTCCATCCGCTGCTTGCGCTGGTTGACCTCGTTACGCCGGGCGTTCCCGCTGGCGCCGCGCTTACCGTGCATCTCGCCATGCTCCACACGATTTTCAATCTGATCAACGCCCTTGTGTTTCTGCCCTTTGTCGATCCATTCGCCCTGTTTGTCTCGCTGATTATCAAGGAGAAAAACGAGCCGAAAGAGCTTGGGCATTACAAGCTGGAGTACAAATCGGGGTCAATTCAGGATACGCCGGAATTGAACATACTCCGCGCTGAAAAAGAGATACGGAATATGGCCGCTCTTTCCGCGTCAATGTACGCGAAGATCAGAGACGCCCTTCGTACCTTTCATATAGACGTACAGGAAGCCAATAAAGAGCAAGTCGTGGATACATTGGTAAAAGATTTGGCGGAACGGGAACGCTACGCGGATGAAATGCGCGAGGAGCTTACCCATTTCCTGATTGAGTGTACCAGACAGCAGTTGAGCCACTATTCCGAAAAAAAGGTTTCGGTGTTGTTGGGGATAACGGCGAGCCTTGAAGAACTGACGGACGATTGTTACGGCGCAAGCCTGCTTTTGGAACGGAGCGTCAAGAAAGACCTCGTCTTCAAGCGCAAGGAAACCGAGGCGCTGACCGAATACTCCGGCATGGTGGAGCAGTTTCTCAATCTTGTTGAAGCGCAGTGGGGCGATCCTGATGACGAGGAGAAGCGGCGCGAGAGCGAAGAATTGGAAAGCCAGATCAACAAGATGCAGAGCAAGCTGCGGAAATTGGGGCGCAAACGGATTGAAGCCGGTGAGAACGTCAAGACCGAGCTTCTTTTCATTGACTTGGCGCGGCGCATTGAAAAAGTCGGCGATTATTGCTACAGCATTTCAAGCGCCCTTTCTATGATGAACAAGTGAGGTTGGTATGAAAAAGATATTTCAGATGTTGGTGATGATTGCGGCGATAGCGGTTGTCATGTCGTGCGCAGGCAAGCCAGACGCGGTGTCCGCGCCGGAGCCGCCGGTACAGGAGCCGCAGGAGCGGCCTGTCGTACAGCCTGTTGTTGAGGAGCCGGAACCGGAGCGGCCTGTTGACGAAGTGGAGTTTGCGCCTGTAGAGGCGGCGCCTGTAGAGGCGGCGCCGGATCAGGCCGAGCTTGAAGCGCTTGCCGCCGCAAAAGCCGGCGCGGACGAGGCGCGGGAACAGGCTTTCGCCGCCGGCGGCGACGCGGCGTACCCCGATGATTGGAGCGGCGCCGAAGAGACGTACGGCGAAGCCGAGTCGTCGCCGCGTGATACGCGGAGTCAGGCGCGGGAGGCGGCCGCGCGGTACAGAGCCGCGGCGGACAAATACAAGGCGATTTATACGGCTGTGGTGAAAAGCCGCGCTGACGAAAGCCGCGCCCTGGCTGACAACGCGCGGCAGGAAGCGCTTGGGGTGAAAGCCAATGTAGCGGCGCGCGGCGACTATAATGCGGCGGACGCCTCGTACAACCAGGCCGCCTCCTCGTATAAGGACGGCGCGTTTGAGGACGCGGCGGAAGGCTATGCGAGGACTGCGGAACTTTTCATCGCGGCGCGTGACGCGGCCATGGAATAACGCGCAGCCGCTGACGAAAGCCGCGCCTTGGCTGACAGCGCGCGGCAGGAAGCGCTTGGGGTGAAAGCCAATGTAGCGGCGCGCGGCGACTATAATGCGGCGGACGCCTTGTACAACCAGTCCGCGTCTTCGTATAAGGACGGCGCGTTTGAGGATGCGGCGGAAGGCTATGCGAGGACTGCGGAACTTTTCATCGCGGCGCGTGACGCGGCCATGGAAAAACGCGCCGCCGCTGACGCGGCGATTAAAGCCGCTGAGGAGAAAGCCGCGGAGAGCGACGCCCTGGCGCAGGATGCGGCCCGCATTTTTGGAGGAGATCAAGAATGAAAAAGCTCTTTTTTGTGTTGCCGGTTGTCTTTGTGCGCCTCATGCCGCTTTTCGCGCGACCGGCGCCTGATGATTCGTCCTCTGCCGTCGCTCCGGCAACGGCGGCGCCTTCCGTTGTTGCGGCGTCCGCGGCGGCGGAAGGCGCCGCGTCTTTCACGTTTACGGCGCCCCCTGATCTCAGGAACAACCAGTATTACCGTGAAAGCGTACGGCTTAACAAACTCGCTCAAGAGATGTATGATGAGGGTGATTACGACGCATCCACCGCATACGCCCAGGAAGCCTTGACATACGCGGCGTTGTCCGATAAATACGTGGCGGAGCATACCATGATAAACGCGGAGGCGAAACTGAAATGGGCTGAATCCATCCATGCGGCGGTACGGTATCCTGATGAGTATAGCCAAGCCCAAGCCTATTGGGAGGATGCGAGCGGCGAGTATGCGGCGGAACGCTGGAACGCGGCGATAGCCGCCGCTCACAAGACGCTTGAACTGCTTTCCGCGTTTGCAGAGGCGCCGAGGCTTCCGGGTCTCTACACGGTGCGCGACTGGGAGGCTACGAAGGATTGTCTATGGAACATCGCCGCGATGCCGTGGGCGTACAACGATCCGTTCCAGTGGACGGTTATCTATGAAGCCAACAAGTCCATATTGCCCCGTCCTGATGAGCCGGATTTGGTTTACCCGGGTTTGGCGCTCGTCTTGCCCAGCGTCAAAGGCGAGATTCGTGAAGGCATGTGGGTGGAAGGAGCGGAATATCCCGATTTTTGATATGAGTGAAACAACCGCGCTCTGGGCCGGACGGTTTGTTGAGAAGCCTGAAACACAGGCTTTCGCCTTCCAGTCCTCCATTGCCATAGATCAGCGGCTTGCCCAGGACGACATACGGGGCAGCCGCGTACACGCCGCCATGCTTGAAAAGCAGGGGCTTATTCCGTCTGAAACCGCGGCGGCGCTGGATAAAGAACTGCTCGCCATTGCCGAAGAACTCGAAAACGGCTCGCTCTCTATAGACCCGTCCGCCGAAGACATTCATTCCTTTATTGAAGGCGAACTCACGAGGCGCGTGGGCGACGCGGGACGCGCGGTTCATGCGGGGCGGAGCCGCAACGATCAGGTCGCCGTTGATTTCAGGCTCTCCCTCAAACGGACGGTTCCGGCGCTGTGCGGCGAGCTGCGGGAGACCATCGCCGTACTGCTTGACAAGGCGGAGCGATACGCCGAAGCCATCATGCCCGGGTATACCCATCTCCAGCGGGCGCAGCCGGTTACGCTTGGCTTTCACCTTGCGGCCTGGGCGTGCGGGTTGAAGCGGGACAGGGAGCGGTTCCTTGACGCGCTCAACCGGCTTGACGAGTGTCCTCTTGGGGCTGGGGCGCTTGCGGGATCCGGCCTGCCGCTGGATCGCGCGGCGACCGCGAAGCGACTCGGCTTCAAGCGTCCCACTCTCAACGCAATGGACTCGGTCGCGGACAGGGATTTCGCCCTTGAATTGGCGTCCGCCGCCGCCATCGCCCAGACGCACCTGTCGCGCTTTTGCGAGGACATCGTGATCTGGGCGAGCGAGGAGTTTGCGTTCATCGATCTCTCTGAAAAGTGGAGCACCGGTTCCTCGATCATGCCACAAAAGAAAAATCCCGATTTTGCGGAGCTAATCCGCGGCAAGGCGGGGCGGACGGCCGGCAATCTCGTCACGCTGCTCACGCTGGTAAAAGGGCTGCCCTACGCCTACAACAAGGATCTCCAGGAAGACAAGGAGGCGCTGTTTGACAGCCTTGACACGGTGGCGTTGTGCCTGCGCATGTTCCGGGGCATGATCGGCTCGGCGGCTTTCAACACGGAGCGCATGGCGGATGCCTGTTGCGGCGGTTTTCTGGAAGCCACGGACGCCGCAGACTATCTCGTACGCAAGGGGCTTCCGTTTAGAAAGGCGCACGAGGCAGCCGCGCTGGTGGTGCGCGACTGCATTGACGCGGGACAGCGCCGCATCGCGGATCGTACGCTTGAGCAATTGAGGGAGCGCTCGCCGCTTTTTGACGCCGGTGTACACGACGCGCTCACGCCCCGCGCCTGTGTCCGCGCTCGAAAGACGTGTGGCGGGACCGCTCCAGACGAGGTGCGGCGGCAGATCGCGGAGTTGAGGAAGGATATTGAAACTTCTTCCTTTTAGAACCTGTAACCAACGCATACTATTTTTGTTGTTAATGAGAGCGTCAATGCGGAGGAGCGCTCATTGCGGCCTTCCGCGATAGCATTGAGGCTTTTTCAAAACGCGCCCTATCAGCCTGTTGCGCTTGTAGGTTTTCATGGATTTTTCGTTGAAAAAAGCCATGAAAACCACGATTTATGGGCTGATTTGGGAGTTTGAGCGGAAGAAAACGCATAAAAATGTGCGTTTTCTCCGATTTGGGGCGCGAAGCGCAACAAACTCCTATGGGGCGGCGAATGTTGAAAAAGGCTCTTTATAAAATACGGGAACAGAGGAACCTCTGGAAACGCGAACCTACGGTTCGCGTTTCCAGAGGTTCCAATACATAAACAAGAGGTTTGCATGATAAGTGTACAAAACATCACCAAACGGTATGGAACAGTTGAAGCGGTGAAGGACGTGTCTTTTACCGTGGGGCGGGATCAGGTGCTGGGTTTTCTTGGCCCAAACGGAGCCGGAAAGACAACCGTTATGAAAATTCTTACGGGCTATCACTTTCCCACAAAGGGTGAAGCCGTGGTGGACGGCGTTTCCGTGCAGGACAATCCGGTTGAAGTGAAGAAGCGGATCGGGTATTTGCCGGAAAGCGTGCCGGTCTACGGCGATCTCACCGTGGACGAGTACCTGTCTTTCATCGCGGATGCGCGGCTTATAGCCAAGCCGGAGCGGCGAAACGCCAGAGAAGCGGCGATTGCGTCATGCGGGCTTGAGCAGGTGGCGAGCAAGAGAATCGAAACCCTGTCGAAAGGCTATAAACAGCGGGTGGGGCTGGCGCAAGCCATCATTCATGATCCGCCTATTCTGATTCTGGACGAGCCTATGTCCGGTCTTGATCCCAATCAGATCATCGAAATACGCTCCCTCATCAAGCGGCTGGGGAAGCGGAAAACCGTCATCCTTTCCACGCATATCTTGCAGGAAGTGGAAGCGGTTTGCTCCCAGGCGCTTATCATAAGCGACGGGCGCATCGCGGCCCAAGGGACGCCTGAAGAAATCGCCGGCACCCTCAAAGGCGCGGACACGTGGCGCCTCACGCTGAAAGGCGCGGACGTTGACGGGGTTAAAGAAAAACTCTCAAGGCTTGCGCCTATGGAGCGACTGAGCGGCATTACGCTTGACGCGGCGGGCGCGGAGAGCGGCGTTGTCGCGTTGAGCTTTTCAACGCCTGCGGATGGAACCGGGCTGGACGGCGAGCGGATATTTGATTGGGCTGTCGCGGAACAACTCAAGATACTTGGCATGAATCAGAAGAAGATCAGTCTGGAAGACATATTCGTGCGTCTCACCAGCGAAACGCGCCCCGCAAACGCGGCGGCAAACGCGGCGGCAAACGCGGCGGAGAGCGCCGTTGAGGAGGAAGTGGAATGAAAGCCCTGATAAAAAAAGAGTTGTATTCGGCTCTTCATTCGCCTGTTTTTTACGCGGTCGCCATATTCTTTTTGCTTTTTGTTTCAATATGGCTGTTCTATCTGCAAAAGTACTTCGCGCTTGACAGCGCGACCTTGCGCCCGTTTTTTTCCGCGTTTCCGCTTGCGTTTATCCTTGCGGGTCCCGCGCTCACCATGAAATCATGGGCTGAAGAACGCAAGCTCGGCAGCGTGGAACTCCTCCTCACCCTGCCGTGTTCAGAATGGGGACTGGTTCTGGCCAAATTCCTGTCGGCTTTCATCCTGTTGGCGGGCATTATCGCGCTCACGATTTTTGTGCCGTTGACATTGTTCCCCTTGGGCAGCTTTGACATCGGCGTCATGTGCGGGGAATATGCCGGAGTCCTCCTCTTGGGCGCGTCCGTTATAAGCCTCGGCGCGCTGTTTTCTTCCATGGCAAAAAATCAAGCGGGCGCGTTCTTGGGCGGCGCTGTCGCTCTCGTGGTGGTGATTCTCATCAACCAGACGACGACCTCGTTCAACCTGCCCGTCTTCGTGGCGGACGCGCTCAATTTCTTTTCGCTGTCCTTCCATTTTGAAACCTTTTCCAAGGGCATTATCGACTCGCGGGATGTCGCGTTCTTTGTGTTGAGCACACTGCTGTTCCTGTTTTTGAACACCCGCGTGATTTTATACCGGAAGTGGAGTTGAGTTATGACGAGAAAACAAGTTTCAACCATTACCGCGCTGTCTATCGCGGCTATCGCGCTGGGTTTTCTGGCGAGCGGACGCTTATGGTTCAGGATCGATCTTTCCAGAAATCACGCCTATACGATTTCCCCTGTCTCAAGAAACCTTTATAAAGAGATTCCCGATCAGGTGAGGGTCACCTATTATCTTTCGGAAAAACTCTCGGCGATACACCCCATGCCCGCGGAAATTACCGGACTGTTGCGGGAATACGCGGCGTATGCTCACGGCAAAATACGGGTCGCGGTGAAAGACCCGGCGAAAGCGCGGCTTGAGGATGTCATTGAACAGTTCGGCATTGTGCCGCAGCAAATACAGACCATTGAAAAGGATCAGGCGAGCATAGCCACGGTGTACACCGGCATAACCATTGAATATCTTGATGAGATTGAAACGCTGCCCTTTGTGTTCTCTTTGGATACGCTGGAATACGACCTTACCAGCCGCATCCGCGCTATGGTGCGGGGGACGGTTCGGGAAATCGGCGTCATTGTGGGAGACGGCGCAAAGCAATGGGAGCAGGACTTTAATAATCTCAACCAGTTTTTGCAACTGGCGGGTTTCCGTGTGCGGCAGATCGGCGCGGGCGATGAAATTCCCGATGATGTGGGCGCCCTTTTTGTGTTCGGCGGGGTTGAGGAGTTGGACGAATGGGCGCTGTACCGCATAGACCGGTACATTCAGATAGGCGGGCGCGTTCTTTTCGCCGTTGACGGCGTGTTTGTCAATTCGCAGGGCAATCTTGAAGCGCGTCCCCTGACAGACAAGGGGCTGCTTGCAATGCTCGCCTCCTACGGCGCGACCGTTAAAAGCGAATTGGCGCTGGATCGTTCCGCCCTGACCATCCAGTATCAAACCGCGAGCCGCTCCGGTATGCGGCAGGTGCATCTCACGCGATACCCGCTGTGGATAGGCGTGCTTGCCGAGAACGGCAACGCGAAACACCCGTTGACGTCCCGGTTTGGCGGATTGGATCTCTTTTGGGCAAGCCCCATTGAGCTTTCGCCTTCCGGTTCGGTGACTGCGGAACCTCTCTTCACCACCACCGGGGAGGCGTGGCTTGAAACAAAGGATTTTTACGCCAACCCTGAGATTCCCTACATGCTGGAGGCGGAAGCCTCGTCGACCAAGGGCAAAAAGGTGATGGGAGCGGTTCTGACCGGCGCGTTCAGCAGTCATTTTGCGGGACGAGCCAAGCCCGAACGCGAGGGCGCGACCGAAACTCTGCCCGACATGCCCGCTTCGGCAAAGGAAGCGCGTGTCATTGTCATTGGAGACAGCGATGTGGCGTCCGCGTTTGTACAGCGGCGCGAGAATTTTGATTTTATGGCGCAGGTCGCCCTGTACCTCAGCAATGACGACGACATTATCAATATCAGAAACAGGCAGTCCCAGGCGGGACGGCTTGACAAGATCACGGATGAAACGAGGCGGAGCGCGGCTATGAACACAGCGCGTATCGTCAATCTGGGGCTTGTCCCGCTTCTGGTCCTCGCCGCCGGCTTGTTCCTGCGCTGGCGGCGCTCTGACAAAAACAAAACCAGGAATAATGGAGCGAACGATGGTATATAAAACAAAGGTGACGATTCTTTCTGTGATAGTCGCGGGACTGGCTGTTGTCTACGCGGGATCGCTGATGTTTGATCCTGATCGCGTCAGCGCGCGGGACGCCGCCTACGCCTGGCTTGAAGCGAAAAGCGTTCCGCGTGTTGACGGGATTGAATTGAAAAGCGCAAACAGCGTTGTCGCGCTGGTACAGAAAAACGCGGCGTGGTTTGTGTCGGTTGACGGGCAGGATTATCCTGCCAAAGAGCGGCGCGTCGAGGATTTGCTCAATCTTTTGTCCAAAAAGGACTCCTATCCGGTGCGCGGCGCCGAAGCCGCGTCCCATGAACGGCTGGGGCTGTTGGAAGACAGCGCGGCGCGTATAACGGTTCGCGGCGGCGGGACAACGCTCCTTGACCTTTTGGTTGGAAATACGGATGCGTCCGGCGCCGAGGCGTACTTGAGAAAAGCCGGCAAGAACGAGGCGCGTTCCGGCGCGCTCTCGATTTCAAACTATGTCTCAAGCGCAAAAACCGCGTGGTACAACCTCCGCCTGTTTCCCGAAACAGGGAACCTCACGGTTGACGGCGTACAGCGGGTGATTGTCACTCTGCCGCCTGCGGACGATGCGGAGGGCGGCGCGTCCGGGGAACCGGCTGACACGGCTGACGCTTCGGCTGACGCTTCGGCTGCGGCTGAAACCGGCGCTCCAGCCGCGCCTGTTACGCTGACGTTCGCCCGCGCAAACGGCGGCTGGACGGTCAACGGGCAGGAAGCGGATGCGCCGAAAGTTGAATCCTATGTACGCGCCATTCTGGACGCCGAGGGCGATGATTTTGCAACCGGCGAGACTGTCGCCGCGGATTACGCGGCCTTGAACGAGGGGCGCATTGTACTGGAACTTGGCGACGGGACAAGCCGCGTCATCAGCGTTGGCGCGAAATTGGACTTAAACAAGCGCGACGCTTCGGTTTCAGGCTCTCCCTACGTGTATTCGCTTGCGGGTTGGGCGGTGGAGCGGCTGTTCAAGGCTGAATCGGAGTTTAAGAAGTAGCGCCGCGCCGTACGGCGTTACCTTGCGACATGCGCCGCCCCCGAAGGGCGGCGCTCTGTATTAAAAGCCGCGAGGCGCTGGCAACCGTATTTTTCCCTTCAATTGTTTCAAATCTCTTCTGAGAAGGGACGCTCATGGCTATTCTTAACTGATTAGCCCCCTTAATTAAAGATATTATCTCAATCCCATTGTTGAACATGAATGAACCTCCCCGTCCTGAAGGGCGGGGAGGTTCATTCGCAAAGTCTGGTTTAATACCCGCCGAATCTTCGATTCGCGCTTGCCGCGGCTCAAATGAGGCGGCGCCTGCAAGATTGGTGTTAAACCAGACCTATTATAAATTTCCTTACAGTCGAACCGAAGGTTCGCAAACCGAAGGTTCGCCGAGCCTCCGTTCAAATCAATATAACGCTTAAGATGCCGCGTCGCACACTGTGTTTGCGCGTGCGCCGCGCGGAGGCTCATTGAAAAATTGTGGCGGCTTGCAAGAGGAAAAAGAACGTGACGCGCCGGCGGCGCATGGCGCGGCTGCCTGTGGGCGGCGTTTCCGCCGGTCTCTCCCGCCGGTTTCCCGCCGGTTTCCCGCCGGTTTCCCGCGATCACAGCGGTCTTGGGAGCCGCGCAAAAAAAAACGACCTGTTCCACTATACGCCGCTGTAGAACCTTCCCGGCCCGCTGGAGAGGCTCTGCACGCGGAGGCCTTCACGTGCGATTCCGGCTGCGGTTGGGCGCCGCGTGTGTAAAGAGGGGGAGGTCATGCCGGCTCGCCTCATGGCGGATGCGCCATTCACACCATGAAAACGCCGCCCGCGCGCACGGGGCGCGTCCGGCTGGCCGTCTGGCAAGACGGCGGGGCGAGGCCCCACACAGCCCGCCCGCGCCGAAGGTCCCGCGTCACTTGGTATTGATTACCGTGTCCGGCGGAGAGCCGGCGCCGAATTTGACCGGGATGTAGCTCCCTCCGCCCGCGCCCCTGCCGGTGGGCTCGCCGGCGCCGTCATACTCCGGCGCGTCGTCAGGGGTGTTGTACAGCCCGTTCTTGATGGTCCACACCCGCCCGCCGGAAGCCTCGGCGCCAAACGCCTGGTATTTCAA